>CAZAMK010000142.1:830-3646 GCA_964486345.1 uncultured bacterium | reverse complement strand
CTTTTGGAGCCGATTGATGTTTCCATGATGACTTTACCCTTCGGCTCTCTTACCACCTCGCCTATTACTGCGGCCCTTTTCCCCAAGGCGTGTTTTCTCATAACGCAAAGAACCTTGTCGGCGTCTTTACTGCCGCATATGACAATCACCTTGCCTTCATTCGCCAGATATAAAGGGTCAAACCCCAGAATCTCGCACAGAGAGCTTACCTTTGCGGAAACGGGAATTTTCTTTTCGTAAAGCATTATGCCCGCATCCATTCCTTCCGAAATTTCGTTCAGCGTAGTAGCCGCGCCTCCCCTTGTGGGGTCCCTCATGAACCTGATGTTGCCGGATACGGCGAGTATTTCGCGTATTAGTCCGTTCAGCGGTGCGCAATCACTTTTTATCCCCGCCTGAATTCCGAATTTTTTCCTTGCGGCAAGCACCGCGAGTTCATGTTCTCCGATAACGCCGTTAATTATAACCCTATCTCCGGTTTTTATAAAATCCCTGCGTATTTTTATATTTTTCCGCCTTATCCCGATGCCCGATGTATTTATGAAAATTCCGTCCGCCTTACCTCTTTCCACAACCTTGAAATCGCCTGTGACAATCTCAACGTTTGCCTTCTTTGCGGTTTCAGCCATTGATTTTATTATCCGTTCAAGGGTTTCCTTTTCAAGTCCCTCCTCAACTATGATGCCGCATGACAGGAAAAGCGGCTCGGCGCCGGTTACGGCCAGGTCGTTTATCGTGCCGCACACTGCGAGTTTTCCGATATCCCCGCCCGGAAAAAAAAGAGGGGTAACGGTGTAGGAGTCGGTGGTGAAGCAGAGGTCGTAATTTTTATCAACCTTTTTTAAAACAGCGGAATCTTCCAGCTGTTTCAGCACCGGAGAAGCGAACTGTTTAAGGAACACGTCTCTGATGAGGGAATGCATCAGTCGTCCGCCGCTTCCGTGCGATAATAGTATCTTTTCCTTCATTGTTCTGTTTTCCATAAAAACTCAATTTCATAATGGCAGCCGCAGATCTTAAGCCTGCGCAAATTATCGGCATCAGGAGATGCCTCCCACAACAATCTTTGTGGGAGAGGTCTCCTGACCTCGACGCAACCTAAAGAGTTGCGACTACCTGTTTATTTCTCCGTAGCGGTAGAAAGCGGCGCACGTCCCTTCCGAAGAGACCATACACGGTCCCACGGGATTTTCAGGGGTGCAGATTTTCCCGAAAAGCAGGCATTCATGGGGCGCTTTCTTGCCTTTAAGTATGTCGCCGCAGATGCAGGCCGTCTTCTTTTTGCTTTTTTTAAGAGCGACAGGGAAGCGTCTTTCAGCGTCAAACTTTACGTATTTATCAGCAAGCGCCATTCCGCTGTTTTTTATGATGCCTATGCCTCTCCATTCCGAATCAACCGTCCTGAAGACCTCTTTCATTATTTTCAGCGCCTTCTTATTTCCCTCTTTTTTAACTATTCTCCTGTACTGGATTTCAACGGAAGGTTTTTCCCTCTCCGCAATTTTTCTGACCAGCATAAGTATTGATTCCAGAATGTCGGCCGGCTCAAATCCCGCGATGACGCAGGGGATTTTATAGGATTCAGGGATGAATTCATAGGGACGACTTCCCGTTATTGCGCTGACATGTCCCGGACAGATAAACCCGTCTATGCGCACTTCCCTGTCTTTGAGCAGAACTTCCATTGCCGGCGGGATGAGTTTATGTCCGGACAGCACGTAAAAATTCTTCATTTTCTTTTCCGCCGCTTTTCTGACCGTGAGCGCAACCGCCGGAGCTGTTGTTTCAAAGCCAAGTCCGAGGAATATCACGTTGAGAGCCGGGTTTGCTTCCGCAATCTCAAGGGATTCAAGCGGAGAATATATCACCTCAATCTTCCCGCCGCAGGATTTTTCTTTTTCCAGAGAGGAGAATGAGCCGGGGACCTTCATCATATCCCCGAAAGTGGCGATAATATTTTCCGGCACGCGTGAAAATACGGCGGATTTGTCTATGTATGTGTCCGGCGTTACGCATACGGGGCAACCGGGTCCTGACAGAAGGCGGATATTCCCCGGGAGCATAGCCCTTATGCCGAACTTGCCTATTGCCATAGTGTGCGTGCCGCAGACCTCCATAAGCTGGAGAGTTTTATTTTCAAGCTTCTTCGCTTCTTTCTCAATCTCTCCGGCAAGGGCTTTCACCAAAAAAGAATTCCTGTATTCCTCCATGTATTTCATTTTTGAATTCTCTACCCCCACTTGTCATTGCGAGGAGCGCAGCGACGCGGCAATCTCCAATTTTCCGGCGGAAGACAATACCGAGAGTGATGAATGTTTCATCTTTCCAGCGTACCCAGCAGTTCAAGCATCTTTTCTGCTTCATCCTCATCCAGTTTTTCTATCGCAACTCCCGCATGTACGATAATGTAATCGCCTTTCCGCACGCCCTCAAGAAGTTCAATGTTTACCTCTCTTATGACCGTGCCGAATTCAGCCGTTGCCGTATTGCCTTTAATTGCCGCAACCCTCATAGGTACCGCCAGACACATTGTTTATTCTCCTCCCAAGTCTGTCATTCCTGCATGTTTTAGGCAGGAATCCAGAGAGTTTTATAACAACTTATCATACAAATCTTCCCATTCAGGGTTATTTTTCTCAATTAATCTTATCTTCCACGCTCTTTTCCAGCTCTTTATGCGTTTTTCAAGATGTATCGCAGAGAGTATATCGCTTGTTGTTTCAAAATATACCAGAATATGTACATTATACTTTTTAGTAAAGCCTTCCACTAAATTGTTTTTATGTACGTATGCCCGGCGTATTAAATCGTTTGTA
>CAZAMK010000142.1:0-820 GCA_964486345.1 uncultured bacterium | reverse complement strand
ACCCCCGTATATAGCGTGCCGTTTCTTTTGCTCGCAAGAATGTAGACATGATATTGCTTCATAGGTATTTCAACAATTAACAACATGGATTCCTGCCAAATATCCGCAGGAATGACAAAATAAAAAAAGAAAAGACTATGAAACCCGTTTTATTATACCATAATTGGCGGTTTTAGCCGCGAAAAACAGATTGACAAAAACAATTGTTGTGCTATAATACCAAAATACAAAAAACTACTGTTGTAATAACAAAGTAAAGGGGAAAGAGAAATGAAAAGAAAAGCGGCAGTTTTTTCGTTTTTTGCTTTACTCGTATTTGCCCTTCCTGTTTTCTTATCCGCTGTAACAATAACCGTAACGAATCCCACTGGCACTTCCAAATGGCGCGGCACTCAAACTATCCAATGGGGTGCTACTGTAAAAGGAGAGCAATTCAGAGGCATAACTCCTCCTGGTCTTCCAGGAACTTATAAAATATTTTTTGCACCGGAAGGAACTGCTGTTCCCGCTTCAGATGTTGACCCCGTTGCTCCTTGGCAACAAATAGGAGGAAATGTACAGGATGATGGAGCGGAAAGTTCCACATATTCTGTAAACTGGGATACGTCGGCGGTCTCTCCAGATGGTAACTATATAATTTTAATGAGAGCATATTTTCCAGATACTGGATTTCAAGCAGGAGAAGCAGTTACTGCAACATTTTTAGTGGATAATACGGCGCCGGGAATTGTGATTGATTATACTACCACCCCGCTCGGAGGTAGTAGGAATGCTGCGGGCTGGTATAACTTGTCTAATTCACCCATAGCGGTGGGAATTA
>CAZAMK010000141.1:0-3696 GCA_964486345.1 uncultured bacterium | reverse complement strand
GTCGGAAGAGATAAATCTGCGCAAAGGGATAATCGGGATAGCCGGCGAATATTTGCTCCGGAATCAGGATAACCGTTTGCGGGAGCTGATAGAGTTCTTAAGCGAAGAGGACGTTTATCCCGAAATCAGAGGGGCGGCTGAAAGTGCGCTTTCAATTGCAAAAACTCCCGCCAAATAACAGACCGTATTCAACGGAAATACTGAAGGCGGGCAGTAATTTCCTTAAAAAAAACGGGATTAACGAGCCGCAAAGAAATGCGGAAATTCTTCTTTCCCACCTCCTTAAGAAGCCCGTACACCGGATATACACGGATGTTGAATGTATTCCTCCGCGAATTCTTTCCGCATACTCAAAACTGCTTGAAAAAAGGGCTTCCCATACTCCTCTGCAGTATATAACCGGAAATGTCAATTTCTACAAATATGTTTTTTCCGTGCAAAAGGGAGTGCTTATACCAAGGCCTGAAACGGAGATTCTCGTTGAAAAAGCCGTTGCCATCTGCAAGAGATATTTTTCATCCGGCCGCGTTTGCATCCTTGACATAGGCGCCGGCTGTGGAAATATAGCGGTATCTCTTGCAAAGGAAATTGAAAACTGCTCGGTTTCGGCAACCGATATCTCCTTGACAGCGCTTAAGGTATCAACCCGCAATGCCATTCGGCTCAAGGTTAAAAGTAAAATAAGATTTTACAAATCGGACATTTTCCCGCCAGGGAAAAGCAGGTTTCACATTATAGCCGGCAATCCTCCCTATATTCCTTCCGGAGACATAGCCGGCCTTGACGAAGATGTTAAACAGGAACCGTTGACGGCTCTTTCGGGCGGCAGAGACGGGACTTCCGTTATAAAGAAAATTTTACGGCGGGCGGACGTGTTTCTGCATGAGAAGGGATTTCTGCTGATGGAAATCGGACATAACCAGGCGGATTTCATAAGGAGTTTCAAATGCGGCATAAAACTCCTCGGCATTGAAAAAGACCTTGCAGGAATAGAGAGGATAGCCGTATTCCGGAAATTGTGACGAAGCGGGGAAAATTGACGAAATTCTCTTAAATGTTACAATTTTGGAAGAAAAGACGGCGTATAGGGTATAGCGTACAGGAACAAAGTGAAAGCAAAAGCGGCGTAGAGCGTATAGAACAATTAGAAGTTTTTGACTAAACGCTCCACGCTATACGCTATGTTTCAGACTATACGCTAAACTACAGAATCCGTCGGTTAAGGGTAAATGGAAAAATTTATTATAGAAGGCGGGAAAAAATTATCCGGCAAAGTAAAAATTTCCGGGGCCAAAAATGCGGCTCTGCCCATCATGTCGGCAAGCCTGATATGCGAGGGCAAAACTGTTCTCCATAACATCCCCGACGTCAGGGATATCAGGACTCTGATAAAGATTCTTGAATATCTCGGGGCTTCGGTAAAATTTGAGAAGAACACCGTTGAGATAGACCCGTCGGGCGTATGCAAATACACCGCCCCGTATGAATTTGTAAGCACAATGAGGGGCTCGGTGTGCCTGCTCGGCCCTCTGCTTGCGAAATATGGCAGGGCGCGTATTTCAATGCCTGGCGGCTGTGTCATCGGGTCCAGGCCCATAGACCTGCATATAAAGGGGCTGAAAAAGCTCGGAGTGAATATCATAAATGAGGAAGGGTACGTAGTCGGCAGGGCTAAAAAACTTAAGGGAAACACCATCTTTCTCGGAGGAAATTTCGGTTCAAGCGTTCTTGCTACGGCCAATATCATGACTGCGGCCGCGCTCGCGGAAGGCGAGACAATTATTGAATTTGCATCCTGCGAGCCGGAGATTGTTGATCTTGCTCTGCTGTTGAAGAAAATGGGGGCGAAGATATACGGCGAGGGTTCCCACCACATACGGATAGAAGGCGTTAAAAAGCTGAAAGGCGTGGAATATTCAATAATACCCGACAGGATAGAGGCGGGCACTTACATACTTGCCGGTTTTGCAACAGGCAGTTCCATTACGGTTGAAAACGTTGTTCCCTCGCACCTGTTTTCTTTTCTTGACAAGATGGAGGAGGCAGGTGTTTCGTTTAAGTTGGGGAAAAATGCATTGACTACGAAGAAACTGAAAAAATGGAAGTCGGTTGACGTAATAACGCTTCCGTATCCCGGTTTTCCAACAGACCTGCAGGCGCAGATGATGGCTTTTCTGACGCTCTCCGACGGTATAAGCACCATTACCGAAAAAGTTTTTCCCGAGCGGTTTATACACGTCGGCGAGCTAAACAGGCTCGGCGCCAACATAACCCTTGACGGCTCAAAAGCGATAATCAGGGGAGTTGATAAGCTGAAGGGCGCAAAAACGATGGCTTCTGATTTAAGGGCGAGTGCGGCCATAGTTCTTGCGGGCCTCGCGGCCGAAGGAGAGACCGAGGTTTCAAGGATATACCACCTGGATAGGGGCTATGAGAATTTTGAAGAGAAACTGACATCCCTCGGCGCAGGAATACGGAGGGAGAAAGAATAGGATTTTTATCGGCGGGAGAGCAAGAAATGACACAGCTTGAGAATTTCAGGGCGACCGTTTTGCACGAGCCGCATCCGGAATTTCTTTTTTACGCCAGTTTCACGCCTGACATGGCAAAGCGGTTAAGGGATAAATGCGGGTTGTCTGAAGACGGCGACCTTGCGGCCTTTTTTGGGATGTATAATCCTGTCGGCGTCCGGCCATATGAACTTGAAGTGAAAACAAAATCGGATTTTTCAAAATATTTTTCCGATGTTGATAAACCTGAAGGGTCTTTCATAAACGGTATCGGGGTTCTGGAAGTGCCGGCGCATTTCCATCATTTTACCGGCTATGTCAGTCCTCTCCGCAACGCGAAAAAGTTCAGCGAAATTGAGGAGTTTCCATTTCCTCCTTCCGAAGGATTTTCTGCGGCGGGGATGAAAGAAAAGGTGGAGCAGGCGCATAAAGAGGGAAGAGTTGCCTCAACCTGGGTCGGGCATATGTATGAAAATGCATGGCAGGTGAGGGGGCACGAAGAATTCCTGTTTGATACGGTGGATAATCCCGAATGGTGCGAGTATATCCCTGACAGGTTTATGGAAAAGAACCTTAACGTGTCGGTGCTTGCCGCAAAGGCGGGAGTGGATATCATAACCACAGGCGATGATGTGGCAAATCAGAATTCGCTTATGTTTTCGCGTCCCATGTGGAGGCCATAAAAGAAAGGTGGGCAAAGGTCTATGCCGCCGCAAGGGAAATCAAGCCGGACATACAAATATGGTATCACAGCGACGGCAATATTGAGGAGATTATACCGGAAATGATAGAGATAGGGCTGACGGTGCTCAATCCCGTCCAGCCGGAATGCATTGACGTTGTCAAGCTGAAAAAACTGTACGGCAAAAAAATGGTTTTTGACGGGACAGTAGGTACGCAGACAACCATGCCTTTTGGCTCCCCCGAAGAGGTGAAAAAGGTTGTGAGGACAAGGAAGAAAGAATTGGGTTATGACGGGGTTTTGATGCTTTCTCCCACGCATGTGCTTGAACCCGAGGTTTCCGTTGAGAACATAGAGGCGTTTTTTTCCGCCTGCAAAGAAGATAAATCATGACTCCTCACCGCTTGTCATTGCGAGGAATGTTTCAAATGACGAAGCAATCTGACGCAGTTTGTCATCCCTGTCCCTGTCTAATACATACAGGGATAAACTTAGCAGGGATCC
>CAZAMK010000140.1:0-3709 GCA_964486345.1 uncultured bacterium | reverse complement strand
TTCAAGTTTTCTGACGCAGACCTTACGGGTATACCCTTGTGGGTTATAATAGGTAAGAAATTCACGGAGAACGGGAAGGCGGAGATTAAGATAAGGAAAGAAAACAGATTTGTAGAGATTGAAATTGATAATGCGGCAAGATGGATTACGGATTATTTGAAAGAACGGGATTTGGGACCAGCCACACGGGATACGGGAGAAACAGAATGACGCTGGGGAAGATTATCAGGCAGGGGATTGCATTCGGGAAGAAAGAGTTTTTACTTTCTCTCATTGTCTTTGCTTATCTGGCAGTCTCCTATTCCGTCCTCTCGGCAGGATTTAGCGCAGAGACGCTTCTTTTACTGCAGATTATTTTTATATTGATTGAAAACTACGTAACCGTCGCCGTATATTACGGCATAAAACAGTATTTATGGGAAGGGCAGTTTGATGTGAAAGGCATGTTTGCCGGGGCAAAAAACTTTTTTGCAAGGACTCTGTATTATAAATTGCTTGCCGGCGCCGCCGTACTGTTTATCACCGCTTTCTGTTTAAGCATGATTGAAGTTGTCAAGGATTTCTCCGCCGCGGCGGCAGGTTTTATCACGGGATTCACAATTTTGTGGATATCTTTTCCGGTCTATCTCCTGCTTCTTACGTTTTTCGCCCCGCTGATTATTATTTCGGAAGACAGTCTTTTATTGCCGTCTGTCAGGAAGAGCATGGTATTTGTCCGTGCGAACCTTGCGGATGTTGTGAAACTGTGTTTGCTGGCGGCGCCTTTCTGGTTTTTTGCCATTTTTTTGATGAGGGTGTATAATGAGAAAGATTTACTTCTCCTCCCCGTCATTTTTTACTTTATTGCGGTTCTGGAGGTTGTAACTGTTAAACTTTTTTTCCTGTTCTATAAAGCAAGAAGGGAAGAAGTGAAGGCAAAGGGTTCCCACCCTTTCTAAAAGCATTTACTATACGCTAAACGCTTTACGCTATACGCTGAATTATTTGGAACAAGGGAGCAATAATGGATAACAAAATTTTTGAGATAAGGTGGCACGGAAGAGGCGGGCAGGGAGCGAAAACAGCAGCGCTTCTTTTCGGAGATGCGGCGCTTTCTACAGGCAAGTACATACAGGCGTTTCCCGAATACGGACCGGAGAGAATGGGTGCGCCGGTGCAGTCTTTCAACAGGATAAGCTCCGAACCCATACGCCTGCATTCCGGCATTGAAAATCCCGACGTGGTTCTCGTTCTTGACATGACTCTTGTCGGGCAGGTGGATGTTACAAAGGGGCTTGACAAGGGAAAGGGAGTGCTTATCGTAAATACGCCGCTTACGGCAGAAGAAATGAAGAAAAAACTGGGTTATGACGGCAAAGTCTGTACGGTGGACGCCTCCGCCATAGCGACCGATACGATAGGGAAGAACATACCGAATACTCCCATGATAGGGGCCCTTGTAAAGGCAACCGGAATACTCGGCATTGAAGAACTGCTGGAAGATACGAAGACAAAGCTTGAGAAAAAGTTCAGAAATAGGCCAGAGATAGTTGAAGGGAATCTTAAAGCTATTAAAAGAGCATATAACGAGGTAAAAACAGGTTGATTTCATCCACAGAGCATCGTTGGTTGCGTCATCGGCTGCCTCGACGTATTTTAAAATACGCCTCGTTGCCGACTCCTTGCCGCCTTGCTCTATGGCGAACTTAATCTGTTTTGGAAAACAAGGAGCATAAATATGGAAGAGAAAAAAGCGACGTGGAAGGAGCTTCCGGAAGGCGATGTTTTGGAGGGCGGCTCCTCTCTTAAATTCAAAACCGGCAATTGGCGAACAGACAGGCCGGTTCATATCCCGGAAAAATGCATCCACTGTTTTATCTGCTGGATAGCCTGTCCGGACGGGGCCGTAAAGGTCAATGCGGAAACAGGAAAATTTGAAGAGTTTAACTATGATTACTGCAAGGGTTGCGGAATCTGCGCTCACGAGTGCCCGAAAGACGCCATAAAAATGGTTAACGAACAGGAGGCGGACAAGCAATGAAAAAATCCATTGTGAAACTTCTGGTGGTTATTCTTGTTCTTTCCGGATGGGTCGCCTTCGCGATATTTTATGCGGTATCGGGAAAGGATAGGGCGCAAAAGGACGTAGAAATTTCTGAATTGAAATCGGAGCTGGATTCCTACAGGTTCCTCGTAAAGGATGTTGAGGAAAGCGCGGAGAAAATAGACAGCATCATAGGCAATCTGGAAAACCTGAAGGCCAATCTCGGAAAACTGACAAACAAAATGATAAAGGGAGCTGAAAATGAAAGCAGCGAAAACAGGGAATGAGGCATTTGCTGAAGCGATGCGGCAGATAAACCCGGACGTGGTTGCCGCTTACCCCATAACGCCCGCCACGGAGGTAGTTCAGATATTTTCTCAATTTGTTGCGGACGGGCTTGTAAAAACGGAATTCGTCGCGGTGGAAAGCGAACACAGCGCCATGAGCGCATGCATCGGCGCCAGCGCGGCAGGAGCAAGGGCGATGACCGGCACGTCTTCGCAGGGGCTTGCCCTGATGTGGGAGATGCTTTATATAGCGGGCGGCCTGCGCTTGCCAATCGTGATGGCGGTTGTAAACAGGGCTTTGTCCGCACCCATCAACATACACTGTGACCATTCTGATTCCATAGGTGCAAGGGATTCCGGATGGATACAGCTTTTTTCCGAGAACGTGCAGGAGGCGTACGACAACATTATACAGGCGGTAAGGATAGCGGAGCATCCTGATGTGAACCTTCCTATTATGGCAACAACCGACGGGTTCATACTAAGCCATTGCCTTGAGACGCTTGAGATGTACTCCGATGAAGATGTCCGCAGTTTTGTTGGAGATATACCTGAAAGGGCAACTCTTGTGAAGAGTTTGCGGGAAGGCAAGCCGATAACCCTCGGCGCTCTGGACCTGCAGGACTACTATTTTGAACACAAGAGGCAGTCTGCGGAAGGAATGTTTAACGCAATGAACGTCATTCCGGAAATAGGGAAGGAATTTGCGAAAAAATTCGGCAGGGAATACGGTTTTTTTGAAGAATACAAACTCGCAGATGCCGATGCGGCAATTCTTGTTATGGGTTCAACGGCCGGAACTGCAAAAGATGTTGTTGACACGATGCGCGCGGAAGGGAAAAAAGTGGGGCTTTTGAAACTGCGCGTTTACAGGCCGTTTCCCGCGCATCAGCTGGCGCAGGCGCTCTCCGGTATAAAAGCGCTGGGCATTATGGACAGGGCGGAAGGAATGAGTGCGGTATCGGGCCCATTGTATCCGGAAATATGCGCGGCTCTTTACGACCTTCCCGGCAAAAAGCCGGTTGTGCAGGATTATATCTACGGCCTTGGCGGAAGGGATATTACTCTAAATGATATCAGATATATATTTGACGAGGTTCTTAAGGCCGCTCAAACAGGCAAAAAAGAATATACTCTGAAATACATAGGCGTCAGGGAATAATAAAATATAGCGTATAGGAACAACTTAAAAACAAAAGCGGCGTTTAGCGGGTAGCGTACAGCGTATAAAAACAATTAAAATTAAAAGTTAACATACGCTAAACGCTTTACGCTATACGCTAATTTTCAGACTATACGCTCCACGCTAAACGCTGTCTTTTCATGGAGGATTTTAAAATGCCGACTTTGAAACAACTTGCAAAAAGAGAAGAAAAATTCGTATCAGGCCACCGTTTGT
>CAZAMK010000139.1:0-3741 GCA_964486345.1 uncultured bacterium | reverse complement strand
AAAAATCTTCCCTTCATAGGAAGATTGAAGAGTTCAGCGCAACCGTAAAAAAAAATAGGATGTATATTCTCAATACTGCCGGAAATTGAGAAAATAGCGGATAAGTTAAGAGATGAGTCTAACGCTCTGTTTTTAGGCAGGGGCATTCATTTTCCTGTTGCTCTTGAAGGTGCGCTTAAGATGAAAGAAGTCAGTTATATACATGCCGAAGGATATCCTGCCGCAGAAATGAAGCACGGCCCAATCGCTCTTATAGATGAAAACATGCCTGTGATTTTTATCGCCGTCAGGGACAGGTTTTCAATGAAAGTCATCAGCAATATGAGGGAGGTTAAGGCCCGGGGAGGACACATAATAACGGTTTCTGATTACATTGACGATGATATCTTCAGCCTTTCAGACGAAATAATAAACATCCCTGAAGTTAAGAATGAATATTTGAAGCCTATTCTTACGGTCATACCGCTTCAACTTCTTGCTTATTTTACCGCTCTGAAAAGAAATTGCGATGTTGATAAACCGAGAAATCTGGCTAAATGCGTAACAGTAGAATAAAAGGAGGGGAGGCAATGGAAGATATAAAAAAAATAGTGTGCGAGGCAAAGGCGGAAGACCTTGAAGGAATTGTCAACATGCTCTACCAGTTGAGTCCGCCGAAATCAGGGGAATCTCTTAACAAGGAAGCAGGGCAGGCAATTTTGAAAAGCATAATTGACAATCCCGATTATTGTCTTTGCATTGCTAAGGTTAACGGTGAATTGGCCGGTACAGCCTTACTGCTTATTCAATTAAATTTGTCCCATGGAGGTAAATCCTACGGCCATGTGGAAAACGTAGTTACCGATATCCGCTCAAGGGGAAAAGGCATAGGTTTGGCAATGGTAAATTTTCTTATGTCTAAAGCACGGGAAAGAAGATGTTACAAAGTGATTTTAGACTGCGAGACGAAGAACATACCTTTTTACGAACGGTGCGGGTTCAGTATTACGGGCGAATCGGAGATGCGCTTTAAACTGGATTGATTTCATCCGGAGAGCTTCGTTGGCTGCGTCGTCGGTTTCCTCGGTGTATTTTCTGCATACGCCTCGTTACCTTCTTCTTGCCGCCTTGCTCTCCAGTGAACTGAATCCAGTTACACTGGATTGATTATATCAGGAGAGCTTTCGGAGGAGTTTGTCTTTTTCTACGGGAGAAATCCGCATCCTCCTTACAATCTCCCTAAAAAAAACAATACTTGCATCGTAAGTTTTCCTGTCTACGGGGTAGGGCGTTCCATCCTTGCCTCCATGGGCGAAAGAATATCTTGCGGGGTCTTTATAAGAGGGCTCCGCGCCGTAAATCACCTCCGAAACAAGGCTTAGCGCACGCATTGTCTTCGGCCCGACGCCTTTTATAGCAAGCAGGTTTTCGTAGTCTGCGGGTTTTCTCTGGTAGACGGTCCAGAGGATTTTTTCAAGATATTTGTTGTATGAAAAATTCTCATTCATCACCGGATGTTGTTTAAATTCGGTGTTTTTCAGCTCAAGAAATATCGTTTCGTCTCCTCCGTGTCTTAACGCGGCCATTCGCGACAGTTCCCCTGAATGTTTCCTTAGAATCCGTATGTCGCTCATGAGTCCCGTATATGACGTATTGACAAGCTCGGTGGACATTTGCCTTGTCCCCGCGCTTTCCTTCGCTGTAAGGTTCAGACATTTGAGACGGGCCTGGCTGGCTATCCCTGAATGGGGCTCGCATACCATATCTTTAATATTATTTGAAAACCAGTGGTACCTTCTTGCGGTGCTGTTTGCGGTGTTCATCCCCTGTTGCACCACCGCCCAAAGTCCGTTTCTGGAAAAGAAAAAAGAGTGGTGGTATATGTTAAAGCCGTCCTGGATTAACGAGGTGTCAACCTTGGCGGCCATTTTGGAGTTGTAGACGAGTTTTTCAATGTTGTTTTCCCTTAAAGAAATCCTGTCTCCCCATTGTCTTATCTGTTCGGGTGTTTTTAGAGACGTTTTTCCCTTGCCCCCGCATATAAAAATTCCGAGCTGTTTCTCCATGCCTCTGATTGACTCCTTGAGCGAGGCGGTAAGTATAGTAGTTAACCCGGAGGCGTTCCAGTCAAAAGCGAGGACCGTGCCGAGGGACTGGAACCAGACAGGGTCGGAAATCCTTTCTACGAATTCGTCAGGCCCGTATTCCGCCACTATAACTTCAACCATGCTTCTGCCCAGTTTCACCATCCTCTCAAAAAGCCATTTCGGGCATTGTCCCGTATCAAGGGTAAAAGTGGCAATCCCTCTGCGTATCATTTACCTTCCTCTTTACCGCCTATTACGATGAGTGCATGGAAGTCCTGGTATAAAGTATAATCTTTTTTGCCCAGTCCCTTCTCAAAAAATTCCTGAAGATGTTTGTATGAAAAATTATCCGTCAATTCCGTTTTTTTTACAAGTCTTCTGGTATATTCGTCTATTACAAAAACAGGTTTTTCAAATGCGTAAAGGAGTATGTCGTCGGCTGTTTCTTCCCCTATTCCGTTAAGGGATAGCAGTCTTTCCCTTAATAAAGCGGCGGGAATCTTTCCTGCTCCGTTTATTCCGCCGCATTCTTTGACAATGAAACCGGAAAGCGTTTTCAGCCGAATAGCCTTGGTTTTATAGAATCCGGAAGGTTTTATAAGGCATTGAAGTTTTTCTTCTTGTGCAGAAAGAATTTGTTTTAAGCCGAGCGTGCCGGTATTGTTCAGATTGGAAATCGCCAGGCATACATTATTCCAATTGGCTCTTTGCGTGAGGACGGACTCTATGATTACGGTTTCTTTCTCTTTTCGTGTTTTCGGCCTTTTGCACCAGAGCGACCACTGGCCCTGGGGTTTTCCGTGTTTTTTCAGGAGGGTTTCATATAGGGCATATATGTTCATCACGGGGCTTATTTCTTTATTTCGGAGGCTATGATTATCGCTTCCGCAATCTCTTTCATGTTTTTCCTGTTGTCCATGCTGAACTTCCTTAACTTATTGTACGCTTCTTCCTCTGTTATTTTTTCTTCCCGCATCAGGATGCCTTTTGCTTTTTCAACCTTTTTGCGTATGTCTATTTCTTCTTCCAGTACCCTTGTTTTTACCATCAGCTCCGTGTTTTCAATTATTATTGCCGATTGGTTTGCTATGGAGCTTAAAATTTCTATTTCCCGTTCGCCGAATTTATGGGGTTTTGCAGTGTATATATTTAAGACTCCGGTTATTTTGCCTTTGACCTTCATCGGAACCGCAAGCATTGATACCATATTTTCCCTTACGGCTATTTCACGGTGTTTGAAGTCGGGCTCTTTCCTTACGTCTTTAACAAGCACGGGCTGGCCTGTCTTGACAACCTTGCCGGCTATCCCTTCGTCTATCTTGAGAGGGGGTTTTTTGAGGTATTCGTCGCTAATCGCCTGGCTGGCGCGTATTTTTATAAGTTTTTCCTTTTCGTCTATAAGCATTATGGAGCATATTTTTGAACCGGTCATCTGGGCGGTCACGTTGACGATGAGTTTCAGGATGTCCTCTATGTACATGTCGGAGGTCATCGCTCTGCTTATTTCATACAACGCTTTTATCTGTTCGTTATATTCTTTTTTTTCGTGAGAGGCCATTTTTTCTCTTCCGGTAAGGGTTGCAGTTTAGCGTATGATACAACCGAAAAGCCCAAAAGTCAATTTTCTTCTTTCAAAAGGCATCCCTGCGTGAGATTCTCCGTTAACATTTTTTCT
>CAZAMK010000138.1:0-3747 GCA_964486345.1 uncultured bacterium | reverse complement strand
GTTATCGTAAGAGGCAATGTGAAAACAAAGGATAAAGTTATCAGGCGCGAGGTCAGGGTGGAGCCGGGAGATAAAATAACTTCCGACAAAGTCCGCAGGAGTTTCAGCCGGCTTTTTGACCTGAACTATTTTGAAAAAATAAACATTTATCCCGAATTTACCGGTAAAGCGGGCATTGCCAATTTAATTATTGACGTTGAAGAGAAAGAGAGAACGGGGCTTTTTGTCATTGGCGGCGGCTACAGCAGTGTTGATGATATCGTGGGAATGATAAGCATCCAGCAGAATAATTTTGACATAGCAAACCCTCCTTCATTCACGGGAGGCGGACAGAATATAGGAATCAGCGTGGAATTGGGAACCGAGGCAAGGAATTACAAGTTTAGTTTTACCGAACCCTATTTTTTTGACAGGCCTGTCTGGTTCGGAACAGATTTATACGGGACAAGAAGGGCGTGGAGCGATTATACGGAAGAAAGGAGAGGCGGCGCGTTGAGAATAGGCAGGAGATGGGACAGGGCATCCCTCGGTTTAACATTCAGGGCGGAAGAGGTTTCTCTTTCTGACATTGACGTTCCGTCGCTAATAAGGCCCGAGGGAGACATGTGGAAGAACAGCATAACCGCATCTTTAACTCACAGTACGCTTGACAGCAAGCGCTCTCCCACAAAGGGGAACCTGTCCCGGATTTCGGTGGAGTATGCCGGGGACGTCCTTGAGGGAGACCTTTCTTTTGTCAAGCCGGAGCTGGAAAATGATTTCTACTGGCCTTTGGGCAGGACTGTTTTCCACAGCAAGACCTATGGAGGCATGGTGAGTGAAACGGCTGATACAGAAGTAATCCCAGTTTATGAAAGGTTTTTCGGCGGAGGGATAGGGACAGTCAGAGGGTACAGGGAAAGGGAACTGGGCCCTTCCGGAAGCGAAGATGACGGAGGCCAGTCGCTCTTTGCCCAGAATTTTGAGTTGATTTATCCTTTATATCAAGATATACTAAAAGGAGTTTTATTTTTTGACGCGGGCAATGTGTGGGAAGACTGGGGGGATTTCGGCGAATTGCGCAAGAGCGTGGGAGCCGGTATTAAAGTTGTTGTACCGCTGTTCAACGCCCCTATTGAAATTTATTACGGCCATGCTCTTGACAGTGAGTCTGGAGATCCCGAGGGCAGATGGCATTTCGGCATGAGTTTCGGATTCTAAAACTATAAAAACAAGCGTATAGGGGATAGCGTAGAGCGTATAGAAAAACAAAAAGATGAAAAGCTTTTAACTACACGCTAAACGCTCCACGCTATACGCTATATCAAGGAGGATTGAAATGAATAAAATAAAAAGAGTTGTTTTAAGCGGGATTTTTTTAAGCATGATATTTGCGGGGACCGCTTTTTCGCAGACCGTGAAAATCGGGTATGTGGATTTGAAAGCCGTTTTTGAGAAGTATAAGAAAACCGCAGTGGAGGAAAAGAAGTTCAAGGAAGAAGTTGAAAAGAAAGAAGCGGAATTAAAGGCGCTTGAAGCGGAAATGAATAGTAAAAAAAACGAGTATGATAATAAGAAGGATGTTATGAAGCCCGAAGAGAGAAGCAAAAAAGAAACCGAGCTCAAAGAGAAATTTGAGCAATATACTAAAAAATATACAGAAATAGGCAAGGAATTGGAAATCAAGCGCAAGGAGCTTGAGGCAAATTTGCTTGAGGAAATACGAAAAGAGATTAAGGCCTACGGAGAAAAAAACGGTTTTACGGTTATTCTTGATTCAAGGATGGTTTTCGGCGGAAAGTCTGCGGTTGACATTACCGAAGAAATGGTAAAAATACTGAATAAGTGACAAAACAGGCGGGAAAAACAAGTGAGAATGACAGTAAAAGAAATTGCGGAGATAGTGGGAGGGGTTGTTATAGGCGATGAGAGCGTAAGCATCGCCGGCCTGTCGGGGATAAAGGAGGCCAAAGAGGGTGAGCTTACCTTCATAGCAAACAACAAGTACAGGCCTCTTCTGAAACTTACCAAGGCGTCTGCCGTAATTGTCCCCTCGGATATAAGCAACAGTGTCAGCGCCGTTCTCATACAGGTGGAAAACCCTTCGCTGGCATTTGCGAAAATAATGGCTATTGCAGGTCCCGAGCCCGTCACTTTCAAATCCGGCATAGATTCAACCGCAGTTATAGGCAAAAATGTCGTTATAGGCAAAAATGTTTCAATACAGCCGTATGCAGTTATAGAAGACAAGGTTGAAATAGGCGACGGCTCCATTATAGGGGCATGCGTTTACATCGGACACTATACCAAAGTGGGAAAGGATTCACTTATATATCCTCATGTCGTAATCAGGGAAAGGGTAATTATGGGAGCAAGGGTTATTATCCACCCCGGCACGGTCATAGGAGGAGACGGTTTCGGGTTTGCCACCGTAAAGGGCGTCCATCATAAGATTCCGCAGATAGGGACAGTTGAAATAGGCGATGACGTGGAGATAGGTTCAAACGTCACCATAGACAGGGCAAGATTTGACAAGACCTATATAGGCAACGGGGTAAAGATAGATAACCTCGTCCAGATAGCCCACAATGTCTACATAGGAGAAAACACTATTGTTGTTGCCCAGGTCGGCATATCAGGCAGTACGGTTGTGGGCAGGAATGTCATTATAGCGGGACAGGCGGGAATTACCGGCCATATAACGATAGGCGATAATTCCATAATAGGCGGGAAGGCGGGAGTGACGAAGAATATCCCGCCCAATACCCACGTTACAGGATTCCCTGCCCGCGACAAGTGGGAGGATATGAGACTGCAGGCATATTCAAGGAGACAGCCGGAATTTATAGATAAAATTAAAAAACTTGAAGAGAAAATTGAAGCTATGGAAAAGAAAATAAAGGATATATATGGAGAAGAAGAGCCAGAAAACAATTGAAAAATCCGCCTCTATTGAAGGCGTGGGGCTTCATACGGGGGAAAAAAGCCGGTTAACCTTTAAGCCGTCAGCCGCTAATACGGGAATCCTTTTTATCAAAAAGGGTTCTGCCGATGCGGAGCCGGTTAAACCTGATATTGACAGCCTTCTGGACACCAGGAAATTTCCGAGGCGGACATCCATAGGCAACGGGCATTTCCAGATTCATACCGTTGAGCATCTTCTTTCCGCTCTTTACTCCATGGAGATAGACAACATTATTATTGAGATTGAGGGGAGCGAATGCCCGGGAATGGACGGAAGCGCAAAGCCCTTTGTGGATCTTTTCAGAAAAGCCGGCATAAAAATTCTGAACAGCGAAAGGGACGTTTTTACGGTAAAGGAGCCCATATATGTTTCAAGCAACGGAACGCATATAATTGCCCTGCCTTCCGATGAATTCAGGATATCTTATATGCTTGATTATCCGGGGACAATACTGAATTCGCAGTATGCCTCTTATACTATAAGTCCCGAGAACTACGAGAAGGAAATAGCTCCCGCAAGGACTTTCTGTATGCGGGAGGAAGTTGATTCCCTGAAAAAACTCGGTCTTGGGAAAGGGTCGGATTATAAAAATACCCTGGTTATTGACGGGAAGAAAGGAGTTATAGACAATAAATTTAGATTTTCGGACGAACCGGTAAGGCACAAAATAAGCGATTTGATAGGAGACCTTGCCCTTTTCGGAAATTACGTCTCCGCGCATATCATCGGTATTAAAAGCGGGCATACAATTAACAAAAAACTCTTAAATAAGATAAGGGAAATCTACAGCAAAGTTAGAGTCA
>CAZAMK010000137.1:0-3749 GCA_964486345.1 uncultured bacterium | reverse complement strand
CTGAGTTCAGAACAATGGGCGGTAGATTATTCCCCGCGGAATGGAAGATGACCGACATGACAAAAACAGGCAGTTTTTCCGTGATAAAATACCAGAAAATATCTTTCAATCTTCCCATAAAACCCAACACTTTTTCTCTCAAAAGCCTGCAATGACCGATAAAACCTTTATCCTTATCGCTTGGCGTAATGTGAGAAGGAATGGCAGACGTTCCTTTCTCGCAATACTCATCGCCTCAATCGGACTCACCACGCTTATCATTTCAAATTCCCTCTACGACGGATTCCACGAGAAGATGATTGAAAACGCGGTCAGGATTTACATGGGGCACATTCAGATTCACGGTAAGGGCTTCCATCAGAACCCTGCCGCAGATAATTGCTTTGAACCGTCAGAAGAGCATCTTTTTAACGGAATAAAAACAATCAGAGCCTCCGCCAGGCGCGTAAAATTCCAGGCTATGGCGAGCACCGCCGCAAGTTCGCAGGCGGTAATAGCAATCGGCATAGAGCCAGAAAAAGAAAAAGAGGTTTCAATACTTGAAGGTTCGGTGCTTACCGGCAGCTATCTCGGAACATCCGAGGAAGAAATCAGAGAATGCCTTGTCGGAGAATATCTTTTCAACAACCTGCGGATGGAGACGGGGGAAAAATTGGTGCTTGTGTCGCAGGCGATAGACGGGGCGCTTGCGGTTAACGCATTCCGGGTGGCGGGCGTATGCAGGACGGGCAACCCGGACATAGACCGTTCTTTCGTATGGATACCGCTCTCTTCGGCGCAGGAGATGCTGGGTTACGGGAACAGCGTATCGGAGATAGTCCTCCTGCTTAACAGGGCGTCGGACGTGGAATATACGCAGAAAAAAATAAAGCAGAGGGTTGATACGGAAAAGATTGAGGTACTGAACTGGCAGGAGATAGCCCCGGACATCGTACAGCTGATTGCCCTGGATATCGCAATGCAGAGAATACTCATGACCGTCATAGCCGTGATTGTCGCAGTAGCCATAATGAACGTTATGATGATGTCCATACAGGAACGGTTTACTGAATTCGGAATTATGTCCGCTATAGGCACAAGGCCCGGGCAGATTGTGGGGATGGTGCTGTGGGAATCCTTTTTCCTCGGCATACTCGGAGTTGCCGGGGGACTAATACTCTCCTCCGCCGGACTTGTCTTTTTCTATCTGCACGGGGTAAACCTCGCCTCATTTTCAGCCGGAGTGACAAAATTCATCGGACTGGACACAAGGGTATTTCCGATACTGAAGTCCCAGCAGGTGATGATTTCATCGTTTATCGTCCTTGCAAGCTCAACCGTTATTTCTGTTTTCCCTGCGCTTAAAGCGGCACATATGGACACAGTTAAAGCAATACGACATATATAAAAAATGGAAAATACCGTTATCCGCCTTATAGACGTTGTAAAAGTGTACGACGGCGAGTTTAAGGTTGCCGCCGTAAACGGGATAAGCTTGTCCGTAGAGCGCGGCTCGTTTTCCTGCATAGCAGGCCCTTCTGGTTCGGGTAAAACATCTCTTTTGAACCTGATGGGAGGGCTGGACAAACCTACATCAGGAGACATTTTCATAGAGGACGAGGACATTGCAAAATTTTCAAGAACAAAGCTTTCCGCTTTCCGCCTTCGGAAACTGGGTTTTGTGTTTCAGGAGCTTAACCTCATTCCCGTACTCACTGTCAGAGAAAACATTGAATTCCCCCTGCTTCTGCAGGGATGGGACGAAACAAGGAGAAAAAAGGCCGTTAATGCTATAATTGAAGAACTCGGATTGGAGCGGCTTTCCGAAAGAAGGCCGCTGTCAATAAGCGGGGGCCAGCAGCAGCGCGCGGCCGTAGCAAGGGCGATAGTTTCAAACCCTGCGGTAATATTGGCCGACGAGCCGACGGCAAATCTTGATTCGGGGAACGCATGCAGTCTTATAGGACTGATGAAGCGCCTTAACAAGGAGAAAAACATCACCTTTATTCTTTCATCGCACGACGAAATGGTTTTGAATGAAGCCGGTAGTATAATATACTTAAGAGACGGTAAAATCATACGGGAGGCTTAAAAATGAAAATCAGGAATGCAGTTGCGGCATTTATTATCTCAATGGTTTTATGCCTTCACGCGGCAGGGGAAGAAAATGGAGAGAACAAAGTTTTTTCCTTCTCGGGTTATTTCAAAAACATTTCCGCACTGATGGATTTTCCCATGGATGATTCATATCACGACATTCTGAACCGCCTCCGTCTGCGCTTTGACATAGCTCCAAACGAGCACTTCAAGACGGTCATTGAATATGACGTGGAATTGCAGTGGGGCGATTTCGTTGGAAGCACCCCTTATAAAATTGGGGAACATATGAAGCCGGAACAGTTTGTGGACATCAAGGGAACCCTGATTGACGACGGAGACGTATATGCAACCCACTCGCTAAGCAAGGCGTTCATACAACTGTCCTCGGCAAATATTGACTTTAAGGCGGGAAGGTACGTTTTGGACTGGGGTTCAGGCAGGGCGTGGAATCCCAACGACCCGTTTTACCCGCTTAATCCCCTCTATCTGGAAAGGGACGAGAGGATACCCGCCGACGCGGTCGGAATTGATTTCTTCATCAACGACCTTTCTTCCGTCTCAGCGGTTGTCGCAGGAGAGGGGAAACGGAAGGAAAACGTGAGGGCTCTCCGCTACCGGACCAACCTGAAAGAAACGGATATTGCACTCTCCGGATTTTACGACGACGGACTTTCAGCCGGCATAGATATTTCCCGCACGCTGTGGAACACGGAATTCCACACTTCCTGCAGATACGGCAGAGACGGGGATATTGAACTGACGGCCGGAGCCGACAGGGCGTTCACCGGTAAATTCCATGCGGGACTTGAATATTACCGCAACGGCGAAGGCACCGACGACAGGAATAAATACGACTGGCTGGGCTGGCTTAACGGCGACATACCGTTTATGGCCCGGGATTACGTATTTGCGTGGGGCGACTGGGAAATATTCCCGCTATTAAGGTTACAGGCACATACCCTTGCAAACATTAACGACGGAGGTATATACGTCAATCCCGTTCTGCTGTTTTCACCTACGGCAAACACGGAGCTTTCACTCGGAATGGTGGACTTCAACTGCGACAATGACGACGAATTCGCATTATATCCGGAACTTCTGTACCTTCAGTTTCAGTTATTCTTTTAGTCCAACGAAATAAATGACTTCACTTAACCCCGTTTCCTCCTTTCCCCTCGGGGAGAGGATTGAGGTGAGGGGGAAAATGCAACGCGTTCGTATTATTTAACTTCTTAAAAAGATCTTTTTACATGGGCAAAAATAAAAAAGTGCGTTTCGGTTTCTTCGGATGCGGGCAGGCGGGCATGAACCACCTGAAGGCATTATGCGGGACACCCGGAGCAGAAGTGGCGGCAGTATGCGACATGCGCGGGGAAGCAGCGGAAAAAGCGGCAAAGAAATTCGGCATTCCGCATGTATACACGGATGCAGAAATGCTGTTTAGAAACGAAAATATAGACGCCATAGCCAACGTCACCTCAACAGGAGGACACTATCCCCTGACAATAATGGCGGCGAAACACGGCAAACACGTATTTCTTGAAAAACCGATGTCAACGTCGTCAAAGCAGGCGGAAGAGATGGTGAAGACATGCAGGAAAACCGGGGTTATCCTCGCAGTAACATACACATACAGGTTTGTAAAAGAAACCCGCGAGATGAAAAAAATT
>CAZAMK010000136.1:0-3790 GCA_964486345.1 uncultured bacterium | reverse complement strand
CATAGTAGCCGGAGAAGTATGGCAGTATCTGGAGAAATATTCGGAAGCAACGCTTTCCAAAATAGCAAAGGCGATAAAAAGGGAAAGAGATGTGGTACTGCTAAGCCTGGGATGGCTCGGGAGAGAAGGGCATGTATTCATAAAAAAAGAAGGGGATGAATACAAGGTAACCTTTCAGAAAAAATAGCAGTATATCGCACTGGGGGATCGTCTAACGGTAGGACATCAGACTCTGGATCTGAGTGTCTAGGTTCAAATCCTAGTCCCCCAGCTTTTCAACTATAGAAATGAGATACCTTTAGAAATCGGACACGAAGCCGGTTACATATGAAAAATAAGATTATAAAAGAAATTACTGAAATGGCAGAAAACATTAACGACAATTATTATGAGCAGTTATCCTGCCTTGTGAAAAAAACAGGCAGAGTTTTTATTGCGGGGGCGGGCAGAAGCGAACTTATCGGCAGATGTTTCACAATGAGATTGAGGCATCTCGGAATTGGAAGTTATGCCGTCGGAGAAACAATATGCCCTCCTATACAGAAGGGCAATCTGTTGGTATTAATTTCCTGCTCCGGAAACAGAAAGACGCTTTTGGAACTCGGGAAGATATCAAAAGCGGCCGGAGCTAAAGTTCTTTGCATAACCTCTGCGCCGGACAACGCGCTGGCAAAATTTTCAGATTACAGGATGATTATTCCTGTACAAAAATCCGTCCAGTTCGGCAATTCGCTTTTTGAACAAACGGTATTTGTTTTTCTTGAAGGTTTTGTGGAATACTACCGCAGGAAAGAAAAGATATCCCTTAAAGATATGTCAAAAAAGCACGCCAACCTTGAGTGATTTATCATAAGATTCAATTGCAGATATACAATTGTTATACAATAGATATACCGTGGATATACATCTTGTATAGCGCAAACAAAATATTGTTTGCATATATCGGGAACGAAGTTCCTGTATAACTGTTATATATCAGAATTCCTGCTGTATGCGTGAAGTGTAAGCTCATCGCCGCTTTCAATTCATGCATAGAGGGAAGCTGCAAGGAGGAAGTCCCGACTGACAAAGGCAGACAGCCTTTGTCGGGATCCCGATTCATCTTATTCGGGACACCGCAGGCGTATGCAAGAAATACGCCGAGGCGGCTGACGACGCAGATAATGAACCTATATGCGTGAAGTGGAAGCGGGAGGGTTATTTTTGGCCGTAGCGGGAAGAGTGATACCGCCCATACCACTTCTCAATCTCTTTTTCACCAAGCGGCCGGATTTTCCGTTCGGTAAACTTACCCATCGTAATGGCATAGTAGGAAACCTCCGCACAGTATTCCGCCATCAGGGCATAAAAAGCGCTCTTTTCAGGACTCTCCGCAACGGCAAAAAGCCCGTGCATACCGAGTATTATGGCGTTGCATCCGGTCTTTTCATATGCTTTCAGTAATACCTTTCCTATCTTATCAGCCGTATTATCCGCATAAAGTGTAACAGGTATCTCCCTGCCGAAAATATCCGCATGTGCGGTAGTCAAAACCGGCACAGGAATGCCTGCGACCGAAAAAACCGTGATAAACTTTGAGTGGGTATGGCATACTCCCCCGATCTCCTTTATATTCCTGTAAAGAAATACATGATGAGGAGTATCCACGGAAGGCTTAAGGTTCCCTTTTCCTGCCGCCTTACCATCAAGGTCAACCGCAGTTATCATGTCTTCCTTAAGCTGTTCATAGGCAACACCGCTGGGCTTAATCCACACCCTGCCTGTCTTCCTATCTATCCCGCTCACATTACCCTGCGTTCCGTAAACAAGATTGTTCTTATGCAGAGAAAAATTGGCCTGCCATACTTCCCTTTTAAGTTTATCCATTTATTTATCCGAGCTCCTCTAAATACCGTGATTCGTGGTCCGGGTTTCGGGGTTCGTGAAATGCTTTTGAAATTTTGTTTTTCCCGAATCCCCAATCCCGAGTCCCAAACCCCGTTTTTTCATGGTGAGAGATTATGCTTTACCGCTTTGTATTTTCAGCAACTCCTTCATTACGTGATAAAGGTTTTTATTGACTTCCCTGACTCCGAAAACATCATGCACGTCTTTGTACAGCCGGTAAATCCTGTCATATACGCCCTTGTTTTTTTTGTTCGGCTTATAAACAATCTTCTTGAATCGGCATATCTTCTTCCGCGCTTCAAATGCATCCTTAAACCCGCCTTTCTCCTTCCCTGCCGCAATAGCCCCGAAAACAGCGGCGCCTACCGCACAGGTCTGGACGGAAGCCGCAATTTTAAGGGGCATTCCGGTAATGTCCGAATATATCTGCATCAGGAGCGGATTCTTTTCGGGTATGCCTCCGGTC
Source organism: uncultured bacterium (assembly GCA_964486345.1). GTDB lineage: Bacteria > Ratteibacteria > UBA8468 > B48-G9 > JAFGKM01 > JAFGKM01. Next base: position 1,437 of record CAZAMK010000136.1, on the reverse strand, counting down.
GCCACTATCTCCCTTATATCCACCCCGTGCTCCTTCATCCTTTCAATTATAACCCTTGCCCCGAACCCAGTCGCTTCAATCAACGCCCTGTAAACTTCTTCCGGCTTTGTGTTAAGCGTAAAGCCGAGAATCAGCCCTGTCAGTTTGGGGTCAACAAGAACATTCCTGTTGCCATTCTGCCAGTCTAAAGCAAGAAGGCCTGACTGGCCAGGTTTCATTTTTGATGCAAGCGAAGCATACTTCTGATGCAGGTCTCCTGCGCCGGCAGGAAGGAATTTCTTGATAAACCAGTAGAAAATGTCGCCGACCGCCGATTGTCCCGCCTCCATACCGATAAATCCCGGAATAATAGAGTCAGGGACACTTCCGCATATCCCCGGCACATTCTTAAGTTTTTTCCCTTTGGGCGAGACGGTCATATCGCAGGTGGAAGTCCCGATAATCTTCACAAGAACACCCGGCTGAATCCCAGCCCCAACAGCGCCCATATGCGCATCAAAGGCGCCTACGCTAATCGGAATCTCTTCAGGCAAACCGAGTTTTTTCGCCCAATCCCTGCATAAAAAACCGGCTATATGTCCCGCCGGATATGCCTTTTTATAAAGTTTGTTTCTTATACCTTTGAAGGAACTGTCCAGCGCACGAAGAAAATTTTCATCAGGAAGCCCTCCTCTTTCCGCGCTATACATGGCTTTATGCCCTGCGGCACATACGCTCCTTACCGCTTCAGCAGGGCTTTTCTTCCCGCTTAATACCGCCGGCATATAGTCGCAGTGCTCTATAAAACTTGCCGTCGCCTTAAAAACTTTCCTATCCGTCCGAGCCAGATGCAGTAATTTTGAAAAAAACCATTCGGAGGAATAAACCCCGCCTATATTTTCCAGATATTCAGGCCGTATTTTTTGGGCAAGTTCGGTAATCTCCGCCGCTTCATCCGCCGCCGCATGGTCCTTCCAGAGATAAGCCATGGCATTTTTATTGTTCTGAAACTGCGGATAAAACGAAAGAGGGATAAGTTTTTCGCCTACGGGTATGGGAGTGCTTCCGGTAGTATCAACTCCTATACCTATAATCTGCTCGGGACTGAATTTTTTATCTTTTTTCGCTTTTTTTAAAGCGTTCTTCACCGCCTTTTCAAGAGAAATATGATAGTCATAAGGGTTCTGCCGGGCAAGATAGGGATCCTTCTCATCAAGGATAATGCCATCCAAACCGGAAGGGTATCCGCATACCGCTTCTGCAATCTCCATGCCATCTTCAAGGTCAAGAATAACGCTTCTCACTGAATTGGTCCCGAAATCCAGTCCTATTGAATACATTTAGACTCCTTTATCCCGAACCGACGTTTTTTGTCGTTGCGAGCCCCGCTCTTGGGGCACGGCAATCCCAACCTTTAAAAAACATCTTCTTTCCCTATATTTTTATCCCGATAAAGTG
>CAZAMK010000135.1:3001-3791 GCA_964486345.1 uncultured bacterium | reverse complement strand
CATTTTTTCCTTTTCCTGCCGGATTATTTTATGCTTAAAGCGGTTTAATTGTAACATTTTTGGGAAAACCTCGGGAAATTTGCTATAATTGGGAAATGCGAAATTTTCAAATCAAAACAGATCAGGGAGAAAAATGCCTCTGAAAAAATTAAAAACCGCTCTCTCCGAAAGACTTTCAATACTTGGAAAATCAGGCGCTCTGAAAGGAGCCGAGCCCGTAATAGTGCGCATAAAATCCGCCTCGGGCAAAAAGGGTCCGCGTTTTATCCTCAATGAAGATAAAAAAGAATATATAAAGATGAATTCAAATTCATACCTCGGGCTCTCTCTGAACAGAACTGTGATAAAAGCGGAGGAGGAAGCGGCCGCAAAATTCGGAGCAGGACCGGGTTCGGTACGTTTTATAAACGGTACGTTCAAGCCGCACGCGGAACTTGAAAAAAAACTCGCACTATTCCACGGTAAAGAAACGGCCATCCTTTTCAGTTCGGCGTATGCCGCAGTCTGCGGCACCGTCTCATCCCTTATATCGGAGGAGACAGCGGTATTAAGCGACGCCTTGAACCACAACTCCATTATAAACGCCGTGAAGCTTTCAAAACCGAAGGAGAAAAGAATTTACGAACATCTGAATATGGATTCCATGAAAATTCAGATTAAGGAGTTAAAAAGAACTTGCAGACGCGTCGTTATCGTCTCCGACGGAGTATTCAGCATGCGAGGAGATTATCCCGACCTTAAAAAGATGGTTTCCATAGCGAAAGAACACGATATCGGTTTTGAAGAGGGA
>CAZAMK010000135.1:1558-2991 GCA_964486345.1 uncultured bacterium | reverse complement strand
GATTCGCACGGGATAGGCGCATATGGAAAAACAGGCAGAGGAACCTGCGAAGTCACGGGTGAATACGGCATAGACGTTGTCATCTCAACGCTCGGAAAATCGCTCGGAGTTAACGGCGGCTATGCGGTATCCGACGCAAAAATCATAGAATTCCTGCGGGAATCCGCCCCGTTATACATATATTCAAATTCCATAACGCCGGGCGAAGCCGGAGCGGCAATAAAATCCCTTGCAATTCTGAACAGCGCCAGAGGCGGGAAAATGCTCTCCCTTCTGAAGGAAACCGCTGACTATTTCAGAGAAGGGCTGGTTAGGGCGGGATATGAAATAATAAGCGGAATACACCCAATTGTGCCTCTTATGATGAGGGATACGGAAAAAACCATACGGCTGGTGTCCTATCTTAAAGAAAAAGGCATTCTTGCTACGGGACTGAAATATCCGGTTGTCCCCAGGGGAGATGAATGCATCCGTTTTCAGGTTAACTTCAACCATACAAAACACGATATTGATTACGTGCTTAACGTTCTGGTTGAATATAAAAAGGAAACTCCATTATGAAAACAATGAAAGCGATTGTGAAAAGTGAGAGAGGAAAAGGCCTTAGGCTTGAAGAAGTTCCGATCCCCGAGGTCGGGATAAACGACGTTCTCATAAAAATAAACAAAACCGCCGTCTGCGGAACCGACGTGCATATTTACAACTGGGACGAATGGGCGCAGAAAACCGTACCCGTCCCCATAACCATAGGGCACGAGTTTGTAGGAACCGTCGCGGAGATGGGAAGCAACGTCCACGACTTAAAAAAGGGAGAGCTCGTTTCAGGCGAAGGACATATCGTATGCGGCAGGTGCCGCAACTGCCTTGCGGGGCGCAGGCATCTCTGCAACGACAGCAAGGGCGTGGGAGTGAACAGGCCGGGAAGTTTCGCCGAATATATCTGCATCCCCATCACAAACGTATGGCATGCCGACCCGTCTATTCCCGCAGAAATCCTTTCAATATTTGACCCCTTCGGGAATGCAACGCACTCTGCCCTATCCTTCCGCACTCTCGGAGAGGATGTCCTTATTACCGGAGCCGGGCCTATCGGCCTGATGGCATCGGCCATAGTCAAACATGCCGGAGCACGTTACGTCGCCGTAACGGATAAAAATCCCTACCGACTGAATCTGGCAAAGAAAATGGGAGCCGATTTGACAATTCTCGCAGGAGGGAAAGAAACGCTGAAAGATGCACAGAAAAAACTCGGCATGAAGGAAGGCTTTGACATAGGCCTTGAGATGTCGGGAAACGGCGGCGCTTTCAGGGATATGATTGACAACATGTGCCACGGAGGCAAGATTGCGCTTCTCGGCATTCCCGCAGGAGAAGTCAATGTTGACTGGCACAAGGTTATCTTCAACATGCTCACAATCAAAGGCATCTACGGA
>CAZAMK010000135.1:0-1548 GCA_964486345.1 uncultured bacterium | reverse complement strand
GAGATGTATGAAACATGGTATATGATGCAGGCGATGCTGCAGACAGGGCTGGACATCAGTCCGGTTATCACGCACAGGTTCCATTATACGGAGTTTGAAAAGGCATTTGAGGTGATGATTTCCGGAAAATGCGGCAAGGTCATAATGAACTGGGAAAAATAACAAGCGTATAGCGGATAGCGTAGAGCGTATAGAAAAACAAAAAAGTATTTAACTAAACGCTTAACGCTAAACGCTAAAAAGGAGTTCGGGGTAAATGAAAAAGATAGGAATACTTGGCGGGCTTGGTCCCGAATCTACGGTTTCGTATTATCTTTACATAGTTCATGAGTATTACAGGCGGTATGGGGATTACGACTACCCCGAAATAATCATTTACAGCCTGAACTTCAAAAAATTCATAGACGCAGGCTATGAATCGGCGGAAGAGATAAAAACTGCCATCAACAAGCTTAATTGTGCAGGCGCTGATTTTGTCGTCGCCGCCTGCAATTCCGTGCATATAGTCTTTGACGAAGTGGCCAAGGATATACCCATCCCGTGGATAAGCATCATTGACGCGGCGGGCGAAGAGATAAAGAAGAGCGGCATTAAAAAAGCCGGACTGCTGGGAACTATTTTCACCATGAGCAAAGGATTCTACGCAAGAGGCCTGAAACGCATGGGAATTGAGACAATCATACCCGATATGCCGGACATGAAAAGAGTCAATGAAATAATATACAATGAACTGGTCAGGAATGAAGTAAAAGAAGAATCCCGGGTTGAAATGCTCGGCATCATGGACCGGCTGGTAAAGAAGGGAGCGGAAGGGATTATCCTCGGATGTACGGAACTGCCTTTTCTGATAAGGCAGTCCGATACGCCCGTTAAAATCTTTGACACGACACAGATACACGCAAAAAAAGCGCTGGATATGGCGCTTGAGAGCTAAAAATAATTCATTACTTCTCGGTTTTCTTTTCCGGAGTTTCAGACGACTTATTCTTTTCAAAAGATGCGAGCACCTCTTCGGTTATGTCCTTCCCGCCTACGATAAGAACATTGTTGTCTACGACATAATCGTATTTTTTCTCTTTCGCCAGCTTTGTAACGTCGGCGCGCATTTTTTCAAACGCTTCTTCCTGCAGCTGCATGCCCAGTTGCTGCATCTGCTGCTGCATAACCTGCTGTACCATTTCCTTTGAACCTTCCTCCGCTTCGTCTATCTTCTTTTTCATATCCTGCAATTGTGTTTGAAACTTTTCCATCGCTTCTTTGAAAGCGGGATGCGATTCAAAAACCCTGTTGGTATCCACAGACACAATCTTAATCTCCGCGGCATTACAAACAGTTGCAACCATACCCGCAGCAAGCAGGCACAGCAGTACCGTAAAAAACACACCTTTAATCCCCTTCTTCATAAATATCTTCATTTTTTCTATCTCCTCAAAATAGCGTATAGCGTGGAGCGTTTAGCGTAGAGTTAAAAGCTTTTAATCTTTTTGTTTTTCTATACGCTTTACACTACCCGCTCTACGCTGTTTTTACGTCCCGTTATAATATCAC
>CAZAMK010000134.1:0-3814 GCA_964486345.1 uncultured bacterium | reverse complement strand
CCCCTGCCCTCCTGCGGAAGGTAGATAAGTACGCCGCGTTTTTCGGCATCCATCATCTCAAGCGCCCTGTCCAGCTGTTTCCCGCAGTCGCATTTCTGTGAGTGGAAAACATCTCCGGTAAGGCACTGGGAATGCACCCTGACAAGGATGCTGTCACCGGAGCTTTTCAGTTTCAGATTCCCCTTTACAAGCGCAAGATGATGGCTGTGCTCAACCCTGTCCTTGTATAGGAAAAGGGTGAATTTGCCGAAATCCGTAGGCAGGTTTACCGAAAGGATTTTCTCCACGAGCCTTTCTCTTTTTCTCCTGTATTCAATAATGTCTTTTATGGTAATTATCTTCAGATTATGCAATGCGGCAAATTTCATAAGGTCGGGAACCCTTGCCATGGTTCCGTCATCCTTCATTATTTCGCACATAACCCCTGCCGGATAAAGCCCTGAAATTCTTGATATGTCTACGGCCGCTTCGGTATGCCCCGCCCTTACAAGCACCCCGCCTTCCTTTGCGGCTATGGGGAAAATATGCCCGGGCCTTGCAAGGTCTTCGGGACGGGTATTTTTATCCAGCAGAAGTTTTACCGTTAGCGCCCTGTCGCGGGCGGAAATGCCGGTTGTCACTCCTTTTGCCGCATCAACTGAAACGGTAAATGCGGTTTTGTGAAGGGCGGTGTTGTCGGCAATCATGGCGGGCAGTTTCAGCTCTTCTATCCTTTCCGGCTGAAGCGCCATACATATCAGCCCGCGTGCTTCCTTTGCCATAAAATTGATGTCCCGGGACGTAACTTTTTCCGCCGCCATAACAAGGTCGCCCTCATTTTCCCTGTTTTCATCGTCAACAACAATGACGCAGCGCCCTTTTCTTATCTCTTTTACAGCTTCCTCAATAGTGCTGAAATTCTTCTTGTTTTTCATCATTCGCCGTCCCAATCCGTGCGGGATACTTCTCCCTCTCGGGAAGAAAGGATTTTTTCTACCTGCTTTGCCGTCATGTCAACCTCTATATTCAGAATATCCCCGGGTTTCCGGTATTTAAGGTTTGTATTCTCAAGGGTATGCGGTATAAGGTATATTTTCACGTCGCCGTTTCTTAATTCCGCCACCGTCAGGGAAAGTCCGTCAACACCGATGGACCCGCGCTGGACGACATATTTCCTGAATGCCGGAGGCACGATAAACTCCATTATGACCGAATCCCTGCCCTCTTTATAAAAAGATCTCAAGGGGGTTTTAAAATCTATATGCCCTGTCAGCAGGTGTCCTCCTATCCTGTCTCCCATTTTCAAAGCCCTTTCAAGATTCACGAAAGTGCCGGTTCCTGCATTGCCGAGGCTTGTCTCCTCCATAGTCTGCCTGCTCAAGGATGCCATGAAGGTTTTGCCCTTTAACTTTTCAACCGTCAGGCAGACCCCGTTGACGGAGATGCTGTCGCCCTTTTTGATGCCATCAAGAATTTTCTGCGCCGCAATCTCTACTGTCCATATGCCGGCGCGGGCGGATTCACTCCCTATCTTTCCCGTCTCTTCAATTATTCCCGAAAACATGGTTTGCCCCTTATAAAAATGTCTTCGCCCAGCACTTTTGTTTCAAGATATTCCACGCTGACAGCTTCCGAAAAACTGTTGCTGTCTCTGCCAGCTATGGACGCAAAAGACCGTTTTCCTCCCAGAATTTTATTGCCCGTAAAAACCATAATCTCGTCTGCAAGTTTCTCTTCCCAGAAGGAAGTCAGGGTTTCACTGCCTCCTTCCACCATGATTATCCCTATTTCTTTTTCATACAGTTTTTCCATCAGGTCTTTCAGCCGGAAACGGTTGTTGTAAACAGGCAGTTTTATAAACTCCACATTTTCCTTTCGGCTGAACGGCTCCATCCTTTCTGCCGGCAGATCTTCGGAAACTGCCAGCAAAACCCTGCTGTTTTTGTTTTCCCATATATTGCCTTCGGCAGGCATCTGGAGAAAAGGGTCAAGCACTATTTTATAATACCTTTTGCCTTCGGCGAAACTTTTCTTCGTCTGGAAGGCGGGAAAAACAAAATCAAGAAAGGGATTGTCCTTTATAACCGTTTTCACGCCGACAAGAACACTGTCGTTTTCAAAGCGAATCTTTTTGGCAAATTCTCTTGTCTCTTCTCCCGTAATCCACTTTGAATCTCCGGTGTAAGCCGCCGTTTTCCCATCCAGCGTCTGCGCCCATTTGAGAGTTACATAAGGCCTTTTTTTTGTTATGTATGTGATATAGGGAGCGTTTAACCGCTCCGATTCTTCGCTCATGACTCCCGTCCGCACCTTTATCCCGTTTTTCTCAAGTTCTTCAATCCCTTTACCGGAAACCAGAGGATTGGGGTCCTTTATTGAACACACGACCTCTTTTATGCCCGCTTCTATGATTGCCAGGGTGCAGGGCGGAGTCTTTCCGTAGTGACAGCAGGGCTCCAGATTTATATATAGTGTTGCTCCTTGCGCCCTTCCGCCGGCTTCTTTCAGCGCTTCAATTTCAGCGTGAGGCATTCCGAACGCCTTATGCCAGCCCCGTCCGAGAACGCGCCTGCCGCTTGCAATAACGGCTCCCACCATGGGGTTGGGGCTGACTAAACCCCTGCCCTTTTCCGCCAATTTCAACGTTTCTTTTAAAAATTCCGTATAGCTTGCCGTCATTGTTTTTCAAGGACTTGCAATTTCAACCACGCACTTAAGGACGTCCCCGGCCTTTACCATCTCAATGCCTTCGTTTATCTGTTCCAGCGGCAACACCTTTGATATGAATTTGGAAGCTTCTATCTTCTTCTCCGATATCATTTCAGCCGCCTTAATAAAATCTTTTCTGTTGGAAGCAAACGCGCCGAAAACGGAGAGTTCTTTATAGTGTATGAGGTTGGAATCAATGCTGATGACAGAATCGTCTTTGGGCAGGCCTCCGAACAAGCTTATCCTGCCGTGCGAACCGAGAATCTCCAGCCCCTCAACCTGCGCCTGTTTTGCGGGGCAGGCGGTTATTACAACATCCGCTCCGTACCCGTCCGTCAGCCGTAAAACCTCTTCCTTTATGGACGATTTTTTCGGGTTCAGCAATGTCAACCCCTTAAATTGTTTTCCGAACTTTTCAAGCCTTTCATATGCAGGATCTGCCATAATCACCAGGCCCGCTCCGGACGCCTGCGCCAAAACCGCATGCATAAATCCTATGGGTCCGCCGCCGTATATTAAAACCGTATCTCCTTTCTCAATATTCAGGTAGCTCTGTGCATTGATGGCGCATGAGAGAGCTTCTATCAAAGCGCCCTCTTTCAGCGACATGCCTTCCGTCAGCTTAATCACAGCCCTCTGTTTTACCGCATCTGCAGGGACTATCACGTATTCCGCATAGCCGCCCGGGTAAAAATATCCTATGGCTTTTGTATCCGGGCAAAGGTTGTAAAGCCCCCTGCCGCACATCTTGCATTTACCGCATCCGATAGATGTAACAAGTGCAACGCTGTCTCCTTTTGCGAGCGGCTCGGGATAACTGACTCCGGTTCCGATTTCGGCAACCGTGCCCGTTATCTCATGTCCTATAACCGCAGGCGGTATGACTTTTTTGTGGCCGTGGAAGTATATGCGCACGTCTGTTCCGCATATCGCGCAGTAATTCACCCTGACCATAATCTCGCCGGGCCCGCATACGGGCTTATTTATTTCTTCAGTCTTTATGTCCTTTATACCATGATATACTGCCGCTTTCATAAATCCTCCATTAATGTGATAAAATCATTGCCGTGAAAAAAAATCTGAAAACTGCGGTGGTTTTTATCATTTCATCCGTTTGTCTGTGCGC
>CAZAMK010000133.1:2664-4009 GCA_964486345.1 uncultured bacterium | reverse complement strand
ATCAGCCTTGCTATATAAGCATCCGCCGAATGATAGGGTATGCCGCACATCGGCGCCTTTCCCGCACTTCCTGCGCTTCTCGCGGTAAGAACAAGATCAAGGATGGCAGAGGCAGTCTTTGCATCATCATAAAACATCTCGTAGAAATCGCCTAAACGGAAAAAGAGGATATATCCGGGGTGTTCTTTTTTTATTTCATTATATTGTTTCAGCATAGGCGTGAGGTTTTCCATAACTTCATAATTATACCATAAAACCGGCACGACGCATTTTTTGTCCCTTTCGCATTAATTGTTATATAATTACCCCTGTCCTTATCCCTTATCCCCTCGGGGGAGAAGGCAGAAGATGAGGGGGCGGCAATTTCAAAATGGAAAAAACATACGACATCATCGTGGTCGGCGCGGGGCACGCGGGTGCAGAGGCGTCTCTTGCCGGAGCAAGGATGGGACTTTCCGTACTACTGGTTACCTTTACAAAAAATAAAATCGGCTGTCTTTCATGCAACCCCGCCATAGGCGGAGTCGGTAAAGGACAGCTGGTAAAGGAAGTTGACGCCTTGGGCGGCGAGATGGGAAAATCCGCCGATGCGGCAGGCATACAGTTCAGGATACTGAACGCTTCCAAAGGCGCCGCCGTCCAATCGTCAAGAACCCAGGTGGACAGGGATAAATATGCCCTTTATATGCAGAACGTGCTCAAGCAACAGCCGGGTATGGAAATCCTTGAGGGAGAAGTCACCGGGCTTATCGTTGAAGGCGGAGCGGTCAAAGGAATTGAACTCGCCGGCGAAGGGAAAATTCGCGGAAAAACCGTTATACTTACACCCGGAACATTCCTTAACGGAACAATCTATATCGGCAGTGAAAAGATTTCAGGAGGAAGAATTGAGGAAAAAAAATCAGGCGTGATGCTTTCAACCTCCCTGGAAAAACTCGGTTTTGAGATATTGAGATTTAAGACGGGCACCTGCGCCCGGCTTGACGGGAAAACAATAAACTTTTGCAGTATGAGAACCCAGTACGGAGACAATCCACCCGCACCCTTCTCCTTCTCAACGAAAAGCATTGAGACTGAACAGGTACCATGTTACGTCACCTATACAAACGAAAAAACACACGCAATCATAAGAAAAAACCTTGATCGTTCTCCCCTCTTTACCGGGATAATCACGGGAACAGGAGTAAGATACTGTCCATCCCTTGAAGACAAAATAGTAAAATTCCCTCATCACAGCAGACATCACGTATTCCTTGAACCGGAAGGCCTTGAGACAACCGTTTATTACCCCAACGGGATATCCACCAGTCTTCCCACAGATGTCCAGGATGAATTCATACATACG
>CAZAMK010000133.1:0-2654 GCA_964486345.1 uncultured bacterium | reverse complement strand
GATAGAGGGGCTGGAAAACGTGAAGATAGAACGTTACGGCTACGGCATAGAACACGACGTTGTAGAACCCACACAACTTTACCCTTACCTTGAAACAAAAAAAATCAAAAACCTTTTCCTTGCCGGTCAGATAAACGGCACCACAGGATATGAAGAAGCCGCCGCCCAGGGACTGATGGCAGGCATAAACGCATCCCTGAAAGTAAAGGGAAAAACACCTCTCGTTCTTGACAGAACAACCGCTTATATAGGAGTGCTGATAGACGACCTGACGACAAAAGGGACAAAGGAGCCGTACAGGATGTTTACATCACGGGTTGAATACCGGCTTATGCTAAGGGAAGATAATGCCGACCTGCGATTGAGGGAAACTGGTTACAAAATCGGGCTGACAGGCAAAGAAGCATGGGAAAAAACAAAGATAAAAAAAGAAAAAATCGATGAATTAATTGAGCGGTTAAGGAGTGAAAAGATTTCCGTTGAAAACGGAAAAATCACTCTCTTTGAATATTTGTCCAGACCCGGAGTCGGTATAAAAAAACTTGATTCAGCGGCAGATTATCCCGCCGAAGTACTGAATGAAGCGGAAATAGAGGCGAAGTATGCACCTTATATAGAAAAGATGCTCGCGGAGATAAGGGAATTCAAAAACCTTGAAAAGATAAAAATCCCTGCCGATATTGACTACAATAAAATAGCCGGGCTTTCACTGGAAATCAGGGAAAAATTATCTAAATTCAAGCCTGTTACGCTCGGACAGGCAGGCAGGATATCAGGCATAACCCCTGCCGCCGTCACCATCCTCATCGTCTACTTTAAAAGAATCCATGAAAAACACAGCAAATAACGGGGGATATTATGACAAGAAAAAAGAAGAATGAAAAACGGATTGCTTTATATCTGTTTCTTGCCGTTTTATGTTTATCAATACGGGTTGTTTTTGCCCAGCAGGAAAAAGCACCTTTACCTTCAGAGCAGGGGATAAAAAATGTCATTCTTTTTATAGGTGACGGAATGGGGTTATCGCATATTGCAGCCGCCCGTATGAAATCAGGCGGAGTTGAAGGCATGCTTAACATGGAAAGAATGCCCGTAACGGGTCTTTTATATACAAACTGCGCCAATGCCCTTGTAACTGATTCGGCGGCCGCTTCAACGGCACTGGCTACAGGGCATAAAACAAACTACAGAATGGTTTCAATGAGCCCTGACGGAAAAAATCTCCCTACAATACTTGAGGCATTGCAGGAGCGTGGATTTGCAACGGGGATGGTTGTAACGGAATCCATTACGAATGCCACTCCTGCGGGATTCGCTTCGCATGCGGCGGTAAGAAGTTCCGAGCAGGAAATAGCGGAGCAGTACATTGAAAAACGTGTCAACGTTTTACTCGGGGGCGGCCGGCAGTTCTTTCTTCCGCAGTCAATCCAGGGAGGCGTGCGGAATGACGATAAAAACCTTATTGAGCTTGCTAAGAATGCAGGATACGCTTTTGTTACGACAACAAGCGAACTGGCCGAAGTTAAATCAGACTATGTTCTCGGACTATTTGCATCTGGTAAATTATCTCAAAGCCCCCAGCCGGACCTTGCAGAAATGACAAATAGAGCCATGCAAATATTGAGCCGCAATAAAAAAGGATTTTTTCTCATGGTTGAAGGTTCGCAGATTGACCTGGCATGTCATTCATCCAAACTGGACGAGGCTGTCCGGCAAACCGTTCTTTTCGACGAGGCGGTGAAAGCAGGACTGGATTTTGCTTTAAAAGACAAACAAACGCTGGTGATAGTAACTGCCGACCACGAAACAGGCGGGTTGAGTATAAATGCCGGAACTCTGGATGGTAAATATATAGAAGCAGGATGGGCCGGTGAAGGAAACCATACCGCTGTTCCCGTACCAATCTTTGCCTTTGGCCCCGGGGCGGAAAAATTCATGGGAGTAAACCATCTTGTTGATGTCCCCAAAAAGATCGCCGGTCTTTTAGGCATAAAAAATTTCCCGCAGTGACTACAGAATCTCTCAATGCGCAGGCAAAATTATCAGCGCCCCATTTCGTTCATCCAATATCGCGGTCAAGACTGCGGTACTGGATGGCTTCGGCGAGATGTTGAGGCCGGATGATATCTGAACTATCAAGGTCTGCAATGGTTCGCGCCACCTTGCGTATCTTGTCATAGGCGCGTGCTGACAACTGCATCTTATCAAGGGCGGTTTTGATTAACTGCACGCACTCTTCATCAAGAACGCAATATTTCTTTATCTGCGAAGCGGTCATATGCCCGTTGAAAAATATCCCCGTCCCTTCAAACCTCTTCTGCTGAACAACTCTTGCCTTCTCCACGCGCCGCCTAATCGCTTCGGACGGCTCTTCTTCCCGCTCCTTCAGCAAAACTCCTGCCGGCAGGCTTGATACCTCTATATGTATGTCTATCCTGTCCAGCAGGGGACCTGAAATCTTCTTCCTGTATTTCAGTATCTGTGCAAGAGTACAATTGCACTGCCTTGCGCTGTCCCCGTACCACCCGCAGTAACAGGGGTTCATGGATGCCGCCATAAGGAACCTTGCAGGGAAGGACGTTCTGCCCTTTGCTCTGGATATGCTGACCTTCCCGTCTTCAAGAGGCTGGCGCAAAACCTCAAGAACGTCCCTG
>CAZAMK010000132.1:0-4085 GCA_964486345.1 uncultured bacterium | reverse complement strand
TTGATATAGCATCAGAAAAAGATGGTTTTCTGGGAGGAGTGATTCTCCCTGGTGCGGATTTATGGATTAATTCATTAAAAAAAACCGCGATGATAAAAAATATACGGCATGCCGGAATCAGATTTCCGGGCAGAGATACCGGCGAGGCTGTATATGGAGGGCTTAAATACGGAATGGAAGGGGCGATGAACAATATTCTGGATATTTCGTTCCGCAAATACCCTGCAGCCACTCTTGTTTTGACCGGCGGAGGGAGAGGGACGTTTGAGAGTTGCCTCCGCCACAAGAAGAAGGTGCACAGGCATCTTACCATTGAAGGCCTTGGCATGGTAATGAAAGAAAAGGCGGGGAAATTTTGACAGTGGAAAAGGAATGCATTGAGGAAATATGCGGAGTGCCGGTGTATTTTTTGGGAAAGGTATCCTCAACAATGGATGCGGCCGGGCAGTTTCTGGAAAAAGGCAAAACAGGCATAATATGCGCAGAAGAGCAGGTTAACGGAAGGGGCAGGTACGGAAATAAATGGTTTTCTCCGGCGGGCGGGCTCTATTTCTCATGGATACTTGAAGAGGAAGCATACTCGTTTTTCCTCTCTGAAATTATCTCTATATCAATTGTGGAATCTCTAAAAACATACGGTATAAGTTGCAAAATCAAGCTTCCTAATGATATAATAGCTTCAGGCAGAAAAATATCCGGCATCCTTATACTGAAAAAACAGGGATTTTATATAGCCGGCGTCGGAATGAATGTGAACAACGACACGGGAGATGAGCAAGAAAGGACTTCAATAAAGGAAATTGCCGGCAGACCCGTCAATAAGAAGGCCGTCCTTGAAAATTTCATCAAAACGTTCCTTGCTCATAAAAAGGCATTTCAGGAGAATGCCGATACTTCCTTGCAAAACTGGAGTAACTATCTGATAAAATGAACGATTCTCATTTATTTTTCTATATTCTGACCATAGGTATACTCATATTGTTATCCGCATTTTTTTCCGCTTCAGAAACCTCTTTTATCTCATTCGGAAGGCACCATTTCCAGAAAATTGCGGAAAAAAATCCAAAGAGGGCTAAGCGGTTGAGATTCTGGTTTGAGAATCCAAACAGGATTCTGGTGACTGCCCTTGTGGGCAACAATATAGTCAATATCTCCGCTTCAGTTATGGCGGCATCTTTGAGCTACAGATATTACCATTTTTTGAGCGCCGCCATTGTCACGGGAATAATGACTTTTCTCATTCTTGTTTTCGGCGAGATAATTCCCAAAAGTTTTGCCAAGAAACATTCGGAGATAGTCGCTTATCTTTTTGCCGTTCCCCTGAAATTTTTCTGTATCCTTTTTACGCCCCTTATAAAAGCATTGCTGATTTTTTCCAAAGTTTTTCTAAGAATCTTCGGAGTGAAGATGGAATCTATCATTCCAGTTCTGACCGAAGAAGACCTGAAAGCGATGATTAGCGCAAGTGAAGAGGAAGGCATTATTGAAGAAGAAGAAAGGGATATGATTGACAGTATATTTGAACTCGGCGAAAAGATGGTGCGCGAAATTATGGTAGCCCGGATGAATATAATATCAGTGAAGGAAGAAACTCTTCTGGATGAGGTGATTGACATAATAGCCATGGAAGGATATTCAAGAATTCCCGTCTATAAAGATAACATAGACAAGATAACCGGCATAGTTTACATAAAGGATATCATAGCACAAAGAATAAATGTTTCCGAACAGTCAACTTCGGTAAAAGCAAAAGATTTTATGCGCCAGCCGTATTTCATTCCGGAGAGCAAAAAAGTTAATGAACTGATGAAGGAACTGCAGGAAAAAAAGATGCAAATGGCTATAGTAGTTGACGAATACGGAGGTACGGCAGGGCTTGTTACAATGGAGGACCTTGTGGAGGAAATCGTAGGAGAAATCTCTGATGAATACAAAAAGGAAGTTAAAGAACTTCATCTCCATGAAGACGGCAGTTTTCTTGTATCGGGCGGAATGGAGATTGAAAAAGTAAACGAGGAAACAGGAATGGACATACCCGAAGGGGAATTTGAGACCATAGCGGGTTTTGTGCTTGACCGGCTGGGCAAGTTTCCGGTAAAAGGCGAGAGTTTCGTTTACAGAGGCCATGAGTTTACAATACAGGAGGCCGACACAAAAAAAGTGCGGCTGGTTAAAATCAGAAAGCTGGAAGGGGAAATAGAAGATGAGTGAAGAAAATATACGCAGTCAGAGAGTTGAAAAACTTGAAGAATTAAAAAAGCAGGGAGTTGACGTTTACGGGAGGGCTTTTCCCAAAAAAGACATAGCGCTTATAAACGAAGGAGAGACGGACGTGAAAGCCGCCGGCAGGATTATGGCGGTGAGAAAACACGGCGGCTCTTCCTTCCTTGACATCAAGGACAGCACGGGAAAGATACAGCTGTATTTTAAAAAAAACGCTGTCAGCGAAGCGGAATTAAATGTGTTTAACAACCTGGATATCGGAGATATAATAGGCGTTGAAGGGAATGTCTTCCGTACAAAAACAGGCGAGCTTACAATTAACATAAAACATCTTTCAATACTTTCAAAATCCCTTAATCCGCTTCCTGAAAAATGGCACGGTCTCAAGGACGTGGAAATAAGGTTCAGGAAACGCTACCTCGACCTGATTATGAACAGCGAGGCGAAGGAAGTCTTTAATAAACGGGTTAAAATACTCCAACACATAAGGGAGTTCTTGAATAAAAGGGATTTCATTGAGGTTGACACCCCCATGATGCATCCCATAGCCGGAGGGGCTGACGCAAGGCCATTTACAACTCACCACAATACGCTGGATATGAACCTTTATTTAAGGATAGCGCCGGAACTTTATCTTAAGCGGCTTCTCGTGGGAAATTTTGAAAGGATATATGAGATAAACCGTTCTTTCAGAAACGAGGGCATATCGCCCTTTCACAACCCCGAGTTCACGATGCTTGAACTGTATTCCGCCTACGGGGACTGCACGCAGATGATGGAGATAACAGAATCTCTGATAACCCATCTCGCGGAAAAGGTTAACAACGGGCTTGTGATTGAATACCAGGACAGGAAAATTGACCTGACGCCTCCGTGGAAGATGATTAAATGGACGGAGATTTTCTCCTCACTCGGGATTGATGACTGGAAAGACAAGGATGCGATAATTAAGAAAGCGGAGGAACTCGGTGTTGAAATAACCGAAGAGGATAAAAACAATAAATACGAAGTTCTTGACGCGCTTTTTAAGAAAAAAATACAGCCGACTCTCGTAAATCCGACTTTCATATACGAATATCCGACCGAAGTATCCCCTCTTGCGAAATCCTATCCCGGCAATCCCGGAATGACCGAGAGGTTTGAGTTTTTCATGGGAGGATTTGAAGTGGCAAACGCATACTCCGAACTCAACGACCCGGTTGAACAGCGTAAAAGGTTTGTTTCATCAATTGATAACGCTTCCGGAAACACGGAAAAGACAGTTGACGATGACTACATTGAAGCGCTTGAATACGGGATGCCGCCGGCGGGAGGCCTCGGGATAGGAATTGACCGTCTCGTCATGCTTATGACAAATTCTTCATCCATAAGGGAAGTTATATTCTTTCCTCTCTTGAGAACGAAGAAATGAGTTCAAAAAAGATATTGCGGGCGGTATCGCTGATTTCTCTCGGCACAATAATCGCACGGGTGTTCGGACTTGCCAGAGAGGTTTCAACCGCCAGTTTCTTCGGAACAACCCATATTTACGATGCATTCCTTATCGCCTTCATGATTCCCAACTTCTTCAGGGGACTTCTCGGAGAAGGCGCTCTGAACAGCGCGTTTATTCCCATCTTTACGGAATATGCAACCGATGTCCCTGAAAGGAAGAAAGAAGGGATTGAGATTTTCAACATTTGTTTCACCTTATCCCTGTTTGCCACACTGGTTCTTTTTGCCTTGGCGCTTATCGCAAGTTTCATCTCCTCAAATCTGATAAGCGCCGATTCAAAGTGGTGGTGGGCGTGGACTCTGCTTCGCTTTACATTTCCTTATCTTGTTTTCATATCTCTGACCGCTCTGAACATGGGCGTTATTAA
>CAZAMK010000131.1:0-4089 GCA_964486345.1 uncultured bacterium | reverse complement strand
AGGATTTGACGGAGAAACAACCACAACCTCTCCCGCCGGTATTTCTGACCACGAAGAAAAGATAACGTAATCAGTCACTTCATCACCAAGCCCTTCGGGATTATCGACGGCATGATAAGGGCCTCTTGTATCTTCCCACCAGTTGTTGGAAGCTTCAAGCGCAACTGTATCGGACAGATTTTTTATTCCGTATTCGGAATTTCCCGATATAGTGTTAAAATGAATTGCATTCCCTGTAATAGGATGCAGGTCGTCATTGGACCCTATTCCAAGTCTGTTGTTCTGAATGGTATTACCCGCTATCTTCACGTCAAAAGTTCACAGTTCAATTCCTGAATCCAAACCAGAAAGTTCATTCTCCTCAATTACATGTCCTGTAATGCCTTCAGTCGTTTCCCCATCTCCGGTCAATTTAATTCCAGTGCCGTTGTTAAGTACCACAGGCGGGTCTTCGTAGTAATACTTATCGTAATAATCTACCAAATTAGAGCTTCCGCTTATAGTGTTTATTATTCATAAACTGGTCGCAAATAAACTTGAAAAATTTCTCGCGGAAATATATAATAAGTGCATCATGGAAAAAACACTTCAGGCGATGAAGGAATACCAAAGCATAAAGAACATTTCAGGGCCTTTGATGCTCATAGAGGGAGTTGAAGGCGCCGGCTACGGCGAGCTTGTTGAAATCCTCACCGAAGAGGGGAAAAAACGGCTGGGCAGAATACTGGAAATCCAGCGCGATAATGCCCTTGTACAGGTATTTGAAGGAACTTCAGGGCTGAATGTTTCAAAAACAAGAGTCAGGTTTACGGGTAAAGGCATAACCTTCGGCGTCTCTCATGAAATACTCGGCAGAGTTTTCACAGGCATGGGAAAAATAAGAGATACAAACCCTGAAATAATACCGGAAAAACACCTTAATATAAACGGCTTTCCCATAAATCCCACGAGGAGGGATTACCCTTCCGAGTTTATCCAGACGGGAATTTCCGCGGTAGACGGACTGAACAGCCTTGTGCGCGGGCAGAAACTCCCCATTTTCTCGGGAGCGGGACTTCCCCATAACCTACTGGCAACCCAGATTGTAAAACAGGCAAAAATACCTTCGGAAAAAGAAGATGTTAAATTTGCCGTGGTATTCGCCGCAATGGGAATAACTTTTGAGGAAGCGGAATTTTTCCGCAAGGAGTTCAGTGAAGCGGGAGCGATGGAACGGTGCGTGCTTTTCATAAATCTCGCAGATGAACCCGCCATAGAACGCATATCCACGCCGAGAGTTGCGCTCACCGCCGCAGAATACCTTGCCTTTGAACTGGGGATGCATGTGGTGATAATCCTTACGGACATGACCAACTATGCCGAAGCCCTCCGGGAAATCTCCGCTGCACGCAATGAGATCCCCGGCAGGCGAGGCTATCCGTCTTATCTTTACACCGACCTTTCCACGCTGTATGAACGGGCGGGCAGAATAAAAGACAGAAAAGGTTCAATTACGCAGATTCCGATTTTAACCATGCCGGAAGACGACAAAACGCATCCAATACCTGACCTGACCGGATACATAACCGAAGGCCAGATAATATTCTCAAGGCAGCTGCACCTCAAAGGAATATATCCGCCCATTGACATACTGACGTCCCTTTCAAGATTAAGGGACAAAGGCATAGGCGCCGACCACAAAACTGGAAAGGAACTGACAAGAGACGACCATCCTTCCGTTGCGAGCCAGCTGTTTGCTTCCTATGCCAGAGGGAAAGAAGCCGAAGAACTTGCCGTGGTACTTGGCGAAGCGTCTCTCACCGAAACAGACATCGCCCACCTTCAATTTTCAAAGCGTATGGAAAAAGAATTCATAACACAGCACACGAATGAGGATAGGACGATAAAACAGACGCTTGACACGGGATGGAAACTGCTGAAAACTCTTCCGGAGAGCGAAGTAAAGCGGATACCGCCGAAAATCATGGAGAAATACTGGAAATAATATGAAGATGAAGATAAACCCTACAAGGATGGAATTGCTGAAACTGCGCAAAAGATCCCGTCTCGCAAAGAGAGGGCACAAACTTCTTAAAGACAAGGAGGAACAGCTCCTTATAGAATTCCGAGCCCTTGTGGATGAAGTGAAAAAATCAAGAAAGGCTTTTGAAAAGGACATGGCGGCCTTCTATCTGGAAATCCTCAAGATGAAGGGCATTCTTGACGAAAAATCGTGGAAAGATTTTATTGAAAGCGCTTTTTTCAAAACTTCATTTTCACTGCATACAAAGCGTATATTCAACATACCCGTTTCCGAAATTAATTTTCATACAAAACCCGAAAATTTTCCTCCCGATTATACGATGGGCCCTTATCAGTATCACCTTCTGAAAAACGGGAAAAAGATGATTCAGCACTTGATGAAACTTTCGTTTCTGGAAAACAAGCTCATAAGTTTCGCTTATGAAATAGAAAGGACAAGAAGGAGAGTGAACGCACTTGAGTACGTCCTTCTGCCGAATCTTGAAGAAACCATAAAATTTATCACCTTCAAGCTGAACGAAAACGAACGGACATCGCTCGTAATGCTTAAGCATATCCAGCTGATAAAACAGTAACCGCCTATTCGCGGCTTACCGTATTTTTAAGAACTCCGACACCCTCAATATCAATCTCAACTATATCCCCTTCCTTAAGAAAGACCTGGGGATTTTTTGCAAACCCTACTCCGGGAGGAGTGCCTGCCATAACAAGAGTGCCCGGCAAAAGAGTCATCTGCCGCGAAAGGTATGAAACTAATTGTGGAACGCCGAATATCATATCAGACGTAGTTGAATTCTGCATCACAGCGCCGTTAACCCTTGATTGTATCCGCAGGTTATCCGGTTTTATATCCGTGGCAATCCATGGTCCGACGGGAGCAAATGTGTCAAAGGATTTTGCCCTCGCCCACTGCCTGTCAAGCTTCATCTGGCAGTCTCTGGCGCTTACATCATTCCCGCAGGTATACCCGAGTATATATTCCGTCGCCCTTTCTTCTGGAACGTTCTTTGCGCGTTTTCCGATAACTATGGTCAGTTCGGCTTCATAATCAACAAAATCGGGAGCTTCTGCCGGCAGGGCAATATGCCCCAGATGTCCCGTAAGAGCCGTGACGGATTTCAAAAAAACAACGGGAGCGGGAGGAAGCTCCATATTGCTCTCCTTAGCATGCTCACGGTAATTAAGCCCGAGAGCTATAATATTTGGCGCATCCACAGGGGGCAAAAAAGATTTTACTTCATTGATGTGCACTCTTTTCCCTGTCGTTTCCGGCTCCCCGGCAAGAGGCGAATGCCTTATTATATTAATATATTCGCCTTCCAGAATACCGTAATTTCCTCCCGCCTCAAACCCCTGCGCCTCAATCCTCGCATATTTCATTTATTGCCCTGCTGGTCGTCAACCTCTTTGTATTCGGCATCAACCACGTTTTCTCTTCCGGCCTTCTTTTCCTCTTCCTGTCCAGGCTCTCCGGCCGGTTCCTGCTGTCCTTCTGCACCTGCCTGCTGTCCCGCCTGCTGTGTCTGCTGATATATTATCTGCGCTATCTTGTGCGACGCCTGCTGAAGTTCGTCCATGCCCCGCTTTATGCCTTCCACATCCTTCTGTTCCGCCTGTATGAGTTTATTCAGGGCATCTATCTTGTCCTGTATCTCTTTCTTCTCCGGCTCGCTTACCTTGTCGCCATGCTCCTTAAGCGTTTTGTTCACGGTATACACGAGAGAGTCCGCCTGGTTTACAACCTCTATTATTCCCTTCTGCTTTTTATCTTCTTCGGCATGCTGTTCCGCCTGTTTCACCATCCTATCTATTTCTTCCTGTGAAAGCTTCTTGGAAGCGGTAATTTTGATGGACTGCTCTTTGCCGGTTCCCTTATCCTTTGCGGTTACATGCAAAATCCCGTTGGAATCTATATCAAAGGAAACCTCTATCTGCGGCAGTCCCCTTGGCGCAGGCGGAATGCCCATTAGATGAAAATTTCCTAAGCTTAGATTATCCTTTGCCATCGGCCTCTCGCCCTGAAGCACGTTTATTTCTACGGACGTCTGGTTATCTGCGGCTGTGGAA
>CAZAMK010000130.1:0-4112 GCA_964486345.1 uncultured bacterium | reverse complement strand
GCCCTTGAAGACGGTATGGGATTTGACGGCTCGTCCATCAAGGGATTTGCGCGGATAGATGAGTCCGACATGGTGGCAATGCCAGACCCGTCCACCTTCACGGTACTGCCCTACAGGCCCAAAGAAAAAGCCGTTGCGGGGATGCTTTGCAACATACTCAACCCTGACCGTACGCCGTATGAAGGGGATTCAAGATACATCCTGAAAAAAGAGCTGGATAAGATAGGCAAGAAGGGGTATACGTTTTACACCGGCCCGGAACTGGAGTTTTTCATATTCAAGAACGAGAAATCAACCGAGATACTGGACGAAGGCGGCTATTTTGACATAACCACGCTGGATGCGGGCAACGAAGTGCGCCGGGAGACTATACTCACGCTGGAAGAGATGGGGATAGACGTTGAGTACTCGCACCACGAGGTGGCGCCGTCCCAGCATGAGATAGACCTGCGGTACAAAGAAGGCATGCTGATGGCCGACATAGTAATGGTATACCGCATGGTTTTAAAAGAGATAGCGCAGATAAAGGGGTTATATGCAACGTTCATGCCCAAGCCGATATACGGAGTCAACGGTTCGGGGATGCACACGCACCAGTCCATATTCAAGGGAGAGAAGAACCTGTTTTTTGACGCCGGCGACAAATACCACCTGTCGGCGGACGGCAAACATTACATAGCAGGGATAATGAAACACGCGCGTGAGATAACGCTTGTATGCAACCAGTGGGTAAATTCCTACAAGCGGCTTGTAACCGGGTATGAGGCGCCTGTCTACATCTGCTGGGCGCGGCGCAACCGCAGTGCGATGCTGCGGGTGCCGATGTACCAGCCGGGGAAAGAGAAGGCGACGCGGGTGGAATTCCGCTCTCCGGACCCTGCGTGCAACCCGTATCTCGCGTTTGCGTGCATGCTTGCTGCGGGAATGAAGGGGATAGAAAACAAATACCCGCTCGCAGAGCCTTTAGAAAGGGACGTGTACCATCTTACGCCGGAGGAGATGAAGGAGCTGGGGGTGGAGTGCCTGCCGGGCAGTCTTGTGGAGGCGATTGAGGTGGCAGAGACAAGCAGTCTGCTTAAAGAGGTGCTGGGAGAACACATATTCGGCAACCTGATTGCGGCGAAAAAGATTGAGTGGGACGAATACAGAAAGCGGGTGCATCCGTATGAACTGGATGCTTATCTGCCTATTCTGTGAGGAAAGAGGAACGAAGTTATGGATCCCTGCTTAATATCTGCAGGGATGACAAACTGCGTCAGATTGCCGCGGCAAAAGCCGCCTCGCAATGACAAAATGCTGAGTGGCTTTGAAAAAATACCAATGGAATACGGACAGCTGAAGGAAAGAGAGAGGAGCGGCAGGGTGCCGTCCGGATGCGGAGTATCCGGGATAATGGACAGGACAGGAAAGGTCTTTTCAGGAGACGGGATACTGGCGTCCATATGCAGTATGACGGAAAGAGGCAATGGCCTGGGCTCTGGTTATGCCGGTTACGGGATATATCCCGAATACGCGGACAACTGGTGTTTCCACATTATGTATGATGAGCGTAAAGCAAGGGAGCTTGTGGAAGAATATCTTGAATCCCGTTTTGAGGTTGTAAACGAAGAGCCCATACCGACCAGGAAGGTGGATGCGCTGAAGTATGTTCCTCTCCTTTTCCGGTATTTCCTGAATGTGAAAAACGGCTCCGCTTCCGAGTTATCCGGCGAAGAGGACTATGTGATAAAAACGGCTATGGATATCAACCGGAATTTTAAAGGCGCCTGCGTTTTCTCCTCCGGGAAAAATATGGGGATATTCAAGGGCGTCGGCAACCCGGGCGAGATAGGGGAATTTTACAGGATAGACGATTACAAGGGATACATATGGACCGCCCACAACAGATTTCCGACAAATACGGTCGGATGGTGGGGAGGGGCTCATCCTTTCGGGATACTTGACTGGTCCGTCGTGCATAACGGAGAGATTTCTTCTTACGGCATAAACAGGAGGTATCTTGAAAATGCAGGGTATTACTGCACGTTTTTCACGGATACCGAGGTGATAACCTATCTTTTTGACCTGCTGGGCAGAAAGCACAAACTGGATTTTGAGCTGATAGGAAAGATACTCGCTGCTCCTTTCTGGAGCGAAATAGAAAGTGAAAAGGATGAGCGCAACAGGGAGTTTTTAAAGACGTTGAGAATTATATATTCTTCTGCGCTGATAAACGGCCCTTTTGCGATTATCGTCGCCAATTCAACCGCAATGGTGGGGTTGAACGACAGAATAAAGTTGAGACCGCTGGTTGCCGCTGAAAAAGGCGAATTCGTTTATCTTGCATCCGAGGAATCCGCAATAAGGCGGATATGTAAAAATCCGGACAATGTGTGGATGCCGGATGCGGGACAACCTGTGATAGTTCAGCTGGCGGCTAATTCTTTTCCCGAATCCCGAACCCCAAAATCCGAAACCCGGAAATTTAAAAATGACTAAATCAAAGAGCGCCTGCGAATTTGTGGCGGAAAGAGATGAAAGCCGGTGCGTAAAATGTCAGGCCTGCGTGCGCGTATGTGCAAACGACGTGCACAGTTACGACGGAGAAACCGGCGAACTTCTTTCCGATTATTCCAAATGCGCTGGGTGCCATTTCTGCGAGGATATCTGCCCGACGGGGGCGTTGACCATAAGAAGAAATCTTTCCGATACGAGGGAGAATGCGAATTGGACTAAGGATTACATATACAAGATAATCAGGCAGTCTGAAAACGGAGGCGTACTGCTTACGGGCATGGGCAGTGACAGACCGTACAGGAATTACTTTGAGCATATCGTGCTTAACGCTTCGCAGGTGACAAACCCTTCCATTGACCCGTTAAGGGAACCCATGGAGCTGAAGACTTTTATAGGAAGAAAGCCTGACAGGATTGAATTTACCGAAGACGGAAAGGGGGGCGGGCATGTTTTAAAACAGAAGATTCCTCCGCAGATTGAACTGGAAACGCCCATAATGTTTTCAGCGATGAGTTTTGGCTCCATATCGCTCAATGCCTGCAAGTCTCTCGCAAAAGCCGCATGCG
This sequence comes from uncultured bacterium, assembly GCA_964486345.1. Taxonomy (GTDB): domain Bacteria; phylum Ratteibacteria; class UBA8468; order B48-G9; family JAFGKM01; genus JAFGKM01. Next base: position 1,050 of record CAZAMK010000130.1, on the reverse strand, counting down.
ATTACGGCGTGTGCTGGAATACGGGGGAAGGAGGCCTTCACAGCGAGCTGTATCTTTATTCGGACAGAGTTATCGTGCAGATAGCGAGCGGCAGGTTCGGCGTCAATCCCGATTACCTGCAGAGGGCGTTGGCGCTGGAAATTAAGGTGGGGCAGGGTGCAAAGCCGGGAATAGGAGGGCATCTGCCAGGCGAAAAGGTATCAGAGGAGATATCTATAACAAGGATGATACCAGCAGGAACGGACGCCTTGAGCCCCGCTCCTCACCACGACATATATTCCATAGAGGATTTGAGGCAGTTGATTTTCGCCCTGAAGGAAGCCACCGGGTATGCCAAGCCCATCGGGGTTAAGATTGCCGCCGTGCACAACGTCGCTCCCATAGCAAGCGGAATTGTGCGCGCCGGAGCGGATTATATTACTGTAGACGGGATAAGGGGAGGTACCGGAGCCGCCCCCGCCGCAATAAGGGATAATGTGGGAATTCCCATAGAACTTGCAATTGCCGCAGTGGACCAGAGGTTGAGGGAGGAAGGGATAAGAAACCAGGCGTCGGTTATAGCCGCCGGAGGATTCAGGACCAGCGCCGATATAGTCAAGGCAATCGCTCTCGGCGCCGATGCGGTTTATATAGGAACCTCGGCGCTTATCTCGCTCGGATGCCACGTATGCCAGAAATGCTATACGGGGAAATGCAACTGGGGGATTGCGACCCAGGACCCGTATCTTACAAGGCGGCTGAATCCCGAGATGGGGGCCAGTAGAGCGTACAATTTGTTGAGGGCGTGGTCTCTTGAGATAAAGGAGATGCTCGGAGGAATGGGAATAAATGCCATTGAGTCGCTTAGAGGCAACAGGGAGCAGTTGAGGGGCGTGGGATTGAGCGAACTTGAATTAAAGATTCTGGGAATTAAACATGCCGGAGAATCCTGGTAATTGGAAATTTAAGACCTTATGGGAATGTTTCCGTTATACTATTGCTATACAATGGATATACGATTGTATAACGCAAACAAAATATTTTTTTGCTTGCATATATCAGGAATGAAAT
>CAZAMK010000129.1:0-4128 GCA_964486345.1 uncultured bacterium | reverse complement strand
CCCTGAAAACGCGGTCTCGTATTTTGTCTCATACTACGATTATTACCAACCCGAGGCATACATCCCCTCCACCGACACCTACATTGAAAAAGACGCATCAATAAACCAGGACATTGACCGCTTGAGACTGGCCGCCACGAGCTCCCTGCTCTCGGCGAGGGACGCAATTATCGTGGCGAGCGTTTCCTGCATATATCCCATAGGCAGCCCCGAAGACCACAGGGCAATGATGCTGAATCTTTCCATGGGACAGGAGATAAACAGAAAATCCATATTGAAAAGGATGGTTGAAACCCAGTACGAGCGTAACGAATTTGACCTCACCCGCGGCAAATTCCGCGTCCGAGGCAATACCATAGAGATAATTCCCTCTTACGAGGAAACAGGAATAAGAATCGGACTGATAGGGGATAAAATAACAAAACTCCAGAAATTTGACCCGCTCACAAACAGAATCCTTTCCGATGAAAAAGAGGTATTCATATATCCCGCAAAACACTTCGTTACGCCTGCGGATAAACTTCACAAGGCTATTGACGGCATAAAAGAAGAGATGAAGGAGCGTGTTGAATTTTTTAAAAAAGAAAACAAGCCCCTTGAAGCGGAAAGGATAGAGATGCGCACGCTGAATGATATTGAGATGCTTGAGGAACTCGGCTACTGCCACGGCATTGAAAACTACAGCCGCCACATCTCCGGAAAACCGGCGGGAGAAAGGCCAGACGTTCTTCTTGACTATTTCCCGGAAGACTGCCTGATTTTCATTGACGAATCCCACGTCACAATACCGCAGATAAGAGGCATGTTTTACGGAGACAGGTCAAGGAAAGAGACGCTGATAAACTACGGCTTCCGCCTTCCTTCCGCCCTTGACAACAGGCCGCTCGTCATCACCGAATTTGAACGGATGGTCAAACAGGCAATATACGTATCCGCAACGCCCGGCAGATACGAACTTGAAAGATGCAGAGTCCCAAAACTCGGGGAAAAATCGCCCCTGATTGCCGAACAGATAATACGGCCGACCGGCCTGCTGGACCCGCCCGTGACCGTGATGCCGACAAAAAACCAGATTAACGACCTGCTCCGCAGAATAAGGGAAAAGGCGTTAAAAAAACAGCGCACGCTCGTAATAACCATAAGCAAACACCTTGCCGAAGAGATAGCGGACTACCTCAAGGAATTCAACATAAAGGTGCAATACCTCCATTATGAGATAGATACGTTTGAACGGGTTGAGATACTTAAGAACCTCCGGGAAGCAAAGTTTGACGTTCTTGTAGGCATAAACCTTCTGCGCGAAGGTTTAGACCTTCCGGAGGTAAGCCTCGTCGCAATCCTTGACGCGGACAAGGAAGGGTTTCTGCGTTCGGAAACATCCCTCATACAGATAGCGGGCAGGGCGGCGCGCAGTATAGACGGAGAAGTCGTGATGTACGCCGACAGATACACATCTGCGATGAAATCCGCCATGCATGAAACCGAACGCAGAAGAGAAAAACAGACGGCGTATAATAAACTGCACAACATAACCCCGCGCTCGGTTGAAAAGCCCATATACAAAAGCCTCGCAGAGATAATAGGAACCGACAAAAAGGTAAAAGAAAAGGTGCGCGCCGCGGAAGAAGAGGAGTTTTACGGCAAGGACCTTTTTCAGACCTTGAAGCGCCTTGAAAAAAAGATGGCGGCCGCCGCCAAACAGCTTGACTTTGAGGACGCAATCTACTACCGCGACCGCATCAAAAAACTCCAACAGGAAAAGTAACCCTCTTACCATACATTGATATGAAATCTACTGTTTGTATGGTAATTCACTCTTGACAGTTTTTACCATACAAAGTATAATATTTAAGATATTGTATGGTAAAAGGCATTTAAAGGAGCAACTTAATGGGCGTTATAAAAGATGTATTAAAAGAAGAGTTGGACAATTCTCTCCGCATGAAGGAGAATTATGAAAGAGAACTTGCAAAATTGCCCAAAGGAAGTTTGATAAAGAAAAAGATTAACGGGCATGAATATTTTTATTTATTGATGAGAGAAAAAGGCAAAGTAAAATTTGTTTACAAAGGGAAAAAGCTCTCCGTTTCAGAAATTAAGATTTACGAAAAAGCTAAAAAATACAGGGCGCAGTATAGAAACCTGCTGTCAGAATGTAAAAAACAGATAAAATTCTTAAGGAGTACCCTGCGTGGAAAAGAATCAGTATGAACTATGCGTAGAAGTCTTGAGGGTATTTGAAAAGGCGGGACTTCTGGATGATATAATCCTAATTGGAAGCTGGTGCCAGCTATTTTATAAAGGGTACTTCGGAGAAACGCCTTATAGCCCTGTGATTAAAACAAGAGATGTTGATTTTTAAATCCCGGACCATCGTAAAATCAAAACAAAGAAAGATATCCCTGCTTTATTAAAACCGCTTGGATTTATTCTTTCTTTTACGGGAACGAAGGGATACATAAGACTGGAACATCCCGGGCTGATAGTTGAGTTTTTAACGCCTGAAAGAGGTAAAGGGACAAATACTCCCGTTCCCCTGCAGGAACTTGGGATAAATCTTGTTGCTTTGAGATTTCTGAATATTCTTACCGACAATATAATAAAACTTAAAATTGACGGTTTTGAGATATCCTTGCCCCACCCTGCCAATTATGCTCTGCACAAACTCATAATTTCTCAACGCAGACAGGGAAGTAAAAACTGGAAATCTCAAAAAGACATAGATACCTCTGTTGAGATTTTAAGGGTGCTGGATAGCAAAGGTGAAACTGAAACGGTTAAAAAAGTTTTTGATTCTCTGCCTCAGAAATGGCAAAAGAAAATTCTTTCGGCATTGGAAGAAATTGATGAGAAGAACCTGCTGATAGCAGCTTTTGAGAAGTGATAATCTACCGCGACCGCATCAAAAAACTCCAACAGGAAAAGTAACCCTCTTACCATACATTCCTTTTTGCCATTGCGAGCCGCCTTTTGGCGCGGCAATCTGGCGCTTTTTGCCATCCCGATTCTTTCTATCGGGACCTACATCCTTTTGTCATTCCTGCATGTTTTAGGCAGGAATCTATAACAATTCTTCCTTTCTGGATCCCTGCTTACTATCCGCAGGGATGACAAACAGCGTCAGATTGCTTCAGCATAGAAAACATGCTTCGCAATGACAAGCATAGAGGAGCAACCATCCTCATCTCTTAAATATCTTCAACATCTTTTTGGCGGTATCCCTCGCAAGCGCCATATCAGGAAGCACCAGATTTGGCAGGCGGGAGAAAGGTATCATCTCCGCAGTCAGCGGTCCCTTATATCCCGCTTTTTTCAGCGCCTTTATAACCGCTTTGAAATTGATGTCGCCCTCAAGCAGGTTATCTCCGAAACCGTGAAGTCCGCCGGCACAGTCCTGCCTCTTGAAGTTCTTTATGTGCACTGCGGCTATCCTCCTGCCGAGTATCTCAATCCAATGTTCGGGAAACCCGTTTATGAGACAATTCGCTACATCAAAATAGACTCCCACATATCTGCTTTTAAACTGGTCCACAAAAGTCTTCATTGCAATGGGGTCTGCAAGAAATCCGTTCCACACGTTTTCCATCGCCATAGTCACACCGGCCTTTGAAGCAACCGGCAGAAGCGACTTTATAGAAGCGGTTGAAAGCTCCCATACTTTAGCATAGGGAATAACAGGCTGTTTTTCATCCCACGACACGAAGACCGCACCCGGTATAATCAAGCATGCTTTTGCTCCCACCCATCCCGACGCCTGTATGTAATCTTTTGTAAAGTTAACCGCTTTCTTCCTCGTTGCCGCCGAGGTTGACGCAAGAGAAAGATTCCAGTAATTCCCGCTGGCGCAGGTCGCTATCTTCACACCTATACTCTCGGTAAACCTGCGTATTTCATTGCATCTGCTCCGGCTTATGCCGGGCGCAAACTCGCCCGCGCCGAAAGTCAGCTCCATCCCATCCAGCCCCATCTCCTTCACTTCCTTCAATGCCTGTTCAACCGGCTTTGTACCGTCAAAGCCGCCTACCGTCCAATAAGTAATCTGAAATACGTTTTTCATTATCCGCACTCCTCCAGTCAGATAACCGCAAGGATATTCTCTACAAGAAAATTCTCCGGCATTGCGCCCAC
>CAZAMK010000128.1:273-4140 GCA_964486345.1 uncultured bacterium | reverse complement strand
GTTCGCTGAAGACTTCAGCGGCAAGGTCGCGCGGCAGGATGCGAAACAGAACAACCTTGTCCGGCTCTTCAATACTGTCAAGCAGGTCAACTATATCCTGTGGCGCCCATTCCGACAAAATTTCCTTAAGGATGCGCCAGTCCTTTGACACAAGAAGTTCTTTTATCTCGGGCGTCAGAAGTTCTTTAAGCATAGTGGAGAGATTTTAGCATTCTCCTCTTTAAAAATCAAAGGTATTATCTGCGGAATAAACCGCGGCCGTTAGAGGGAGGAAGAACTTTCGTAGAATATGCCGAGGGGCAGTTTTTCGGATTCCAGAGCACGGGAGAACGCAGACACCCTGTCGCGGGGCGAGTATCCGTCTTCAAGATAATAGGTGTTTTCCTTAAACCACTGGTAGGTGTTCAGCTTATTGAACGTAATGCAAGGCTGTAAAATGTCAACCATGGAAAATCCCTTGTGCGATATAGCCGCCTTTATTATTTCCTTCATCTTTTCCGCATCGCCGGCAAATGCCCTTGCGGCGAAGGAAACGTTCAGAGCGACGGCAACGGCGAGAGGGTTAAACGGTTCAAGGACAACACCGTCAATCTGCAGGGGGGTTTTAAAACCTTTCATGCTCGTCGGCGAAGCCTGTCCTTTTGTCAGGCCGTAAACCATATTGTCATGGACTATTACGGTAATGTCCGGGTTTCTTCTTATTGAATGTATGAAATGATTGCCGCCCTCCCCGTACATACAGCCGTCACCGCTTTCAACAACCACGGTAAGCGCCGGATTTGCCGTTTTTATCCCTATTGCGGCCGGAAGGGCTCTGCCGTGCAGGCCGTTGAAATAATGAACGTCAAGATACTGCGGCGCCTTCGCCGCCTGCCCTATCCCTGAAACAAACACAAGGTTCTTTCTGTCAAGATTCATTTCGTTCATTACTTTTTTCACGGTATTCAGGATTGCAAAATTGCCGCACCCGGGACACCATGCTATATCTTTTTTTTTCATCTCTTCCATTATTCAGTCTCCCGGATAAAACGGTTAAGTTTTTCCACAACATCCTCCACTGAAAAAGGAAGGCCGTCGTATTTATTTACTCTGTTTTTCACCTCGTATCCGGTTTCAAGTTTTATCAGACGGGCAAACTGCCCTGAATAGTTGTTTTCAATGACAACCACCCTCTTTGCTCTCACGAGATATTTCTTTATTTCACTGCCGAGCGGATAAACCTGGCTGAAATGCAGAAAGCCTGTTTTCTTATCTCCTATTGCATCAAGCGCTTCTTTTACAACGTGGCATGTTGAACCCCAGCCGATAACGAGATTCTCAAAATTCGCTTCGCCGTAAAATTCCGGAGTTAAAATTTCCTTTTCAATTAAGAACAGCTTTTTCCACCGTTTTTCAACCATCATTTTTCTTATGTCCCTATCCTCGGTTATAAAGCCGTCTTCATCGTGCTCGTCGCTGTCAACCCTTACCAAACCCGTGCCATAACCGGGTATGCCTCGCGGAGATATGCCCGTTTCAGTAAATTTGTATCTCTTGTAGTCGTTCACGGTCTCTGTTATGTGTTTTTCGTTTGCTGTTTTCAAGCCGGTAAAATCTGGCAGATTGTAATATGAATCCAGAAAATACTGGTCTGTCAGAATAAATACGGGTATCTGATATTTATCGGCAAGGTTAAACGCTCTCTGCGTCAGTAAAAAAGCGTCTTCTATCTTTCCGGGCGCAAATATTATCCTCGGGAATTCGCCGTGTCCCGCGTAGAGTGCAAGATTGAGGTCGGACTGTTCCGTGCGTGTGGGAAGTCCCGTTGCGGGAGCAGGCCTCTGGCCGAGGTGTATAACAATCGGAGTTTCCGTCATCCCCGCAAGACTGACTCCTTCTTCCATCAGGGCGAAACCTCCTCCGGAAGTCGTCACCATTCCCCTTGCGCCGGCATACCCTGCTCCCAGCACCATATTAACTGCGGATATCTCGTCTTCCGCCTGTTCTACAATTATGCCGTGTTCTTTCTGTTTTCCCGCAAGGAAAGTCAGCACTCCGGTTGAAGGTGACATGGGATATGAAGCGATAAAATTGCATCCTCCGGCAATAGCGCCCAGCCCGACCGCCTCGGTGCCGCTTATGAATAATTCCTTTACCCTTTTGCCTGACGGCTGAACAGCCTTAACTGAATTGCTTTTCAGTATCCGCGCTCCGTTCTCATAACCTTTTTCAAGAGCATTTATGTTTTGCCCGACAATCTCCTCACCCTTGTGTTCAAAAACTTTTTTTAGATAACCTTCGGGCATTTCTCTCTTAATACCCAGCAGTGAAAAAATTACCCCGGATGCTATGACATTGGCAAAAACCGGATTGCCCGTTTCTTTTGCCAATGCAGTCAAACCGACTCTTTCATTGATTCCGGCCGTATCTTCCGCAAATTCGCCTATAACCAGAGTATTTTCAGTTATCCTGCCGGATATTCTGCCCACGGATTTTTCATCAAGAACAAGGAGTATGTCTATCCTGTCGGTGCATGCCCTCACCCTTCCGCCGGAAATCCTTATTTGAGTGGAATTCGCTCCGCCCCGCACCCTGCTCATATATTCTTTTGTGGCAAAAACATTGTATCCTGCGGAATCGAGTACGCCGGCAAGCATCTTTTCCACTGTCTGTATGCCCTGCCCCGCCTGTCCCGTCAGCAATATAGATATGTCTCTTTTTTTATCCATTTTAAAAGTAAATACCTGCCCGAGTTCGCCGCAGAGCAAGACGGCAAGTAGGAGGTAACGAGACGTATGTAAAAAATACGTCGAGGCAACCGACGCCGCAGCCAACGAAGCTCTGCGGATGAAATAGGTCAGGTATTAAATGTTCATCCAGTTCCATACCTTGCTCTCTTCCTGCTCAAGCCAGTCGGAAGTATCAAACAGATAAGAGTAAACGTTGGCAATCGCCTCAAGATGCTTTTTTTCTTCGTTTAACAGAAATTCCAGCAGCTGCCTTTCTTTCTCATCTTTTGATTCTCTGTAAAACCCTTCATATGCCCTGTAACCCTCTTTTTCCAGCTCCATCGCAGTCTTATAGCCATCCGTGCTTTTTTCAGCAGGCAATTCTCTGTCTTTAATGCTCTGAAAAAAAGCTTTTATCTCATCCTCAATGCGGTCAATGTTTTCATAGATGATTGCGGACAATTCTTTTCCGAAAGCCGTATAAAATGCGTCTATTCTCTTAGCATGTTCTATTTCCTGCTGTGCAAGCGTATAAAACAGATTTTTACTAATGGCGTTTTTCGCCTTTGAGGCAAGTTCAAGATATAAGACGGTTCCTCTCTTTTCAAAATCCAGCGCAAATTCAGCTATTTTATCCATGTTATCTCCTGTTTTTATACAAGAGCTATGTCCAATATCATCATGAGGACAAAGCCCGAAAGAAAACTTAAGGTGGCAAGGTCGGTATTTCCTGCCCTCTGTGTTTCGGGAACGACCTCCTCTACAACTACATATATCATAGCCCCCGCCGCAAAAGCAAGGGCATACGGCAGAAGCGGTTTTAAGAAAATCACCGCAACCGCGCCAAGAACACCGGCAACAGGTTCAACCATGCCAGAAAGCTGACCGAAGAAAAATGCCTTTCTTCTGCTGATACCTGTTCCTTTAAGAGGAACGGAAACGGCCATTCCTTCGGGAAAATTCTGCAATCCTATTGCAAGAGCGAGAGAAACCGCCGAAACAGCGGTCATCCCCATGGAAGGAAACCTAAGGGAGCCGAAAGCAACGCCCACGGCAAGCCCTTCCGGTATATTATGCAGTGTGATTGCAAGAACCATGAGGTACGAAAGAGAAATGCTGCTTCTGCGGCCCTCCCTGTCTTTATATTCCATGTTTGGAT
>CAZAMK010000128.1:0-263 GCA_964486345.1 uncultured bacterium | reverse complement strand
AGGTGGGGAATAAGCCTGTCCAGAACGTAAAGAAAAATGCATCCAAGTATAAACCCTGCGGAAACTATAAACCATACAGGCAGAGCATGATTTTCCCCCGCGAATTCAACCGCCGGCAAAAGCAGTGAAAAAAAACTTGCCGCAACCATCACTCCCCCTGCAAAGCCCAGGGAACAGTCAAAAACCTTTCTTGACGGTTCTTTATGAAAAAAAACGATTGAAGCGCCCAACGTGGTTACGCCCCATGTAAACAACGTTGCAAG
>CAZAMK010000127.1:0-4144 GCA_964486345.1 uncultured bacterium | reverse complement strand
AAAACCCTGCCAGCGCCTCGTCTATACTGTTGTCTATAACCTCATATGCAAGGTGATGGAGACCGTATATAGCGGTATCTCCGATATACATGGCAGGCCTTTTCCTTACCGCTTCTATGCCGCCAAGCACCTGTATCGTAGTCGCATCATATTTCTGTACGCTTCTGTCCATTTTTTGCTCACTCCCGATGTGTTAAGGTAAACGTTATATGATATATCTTTTTGCCGTCAATGTCAACAGTGTATTTTGGCATTGTATTTTAGCATCAAATCCCGCCATAAGAACCATTAGCCAATATGAATGATGCGCCCAAACTTGCGGCCGCCTATGGAATGTTATAAAATACACTCCATGGAAGATGAGATTAAAAATACTTACGAATCCATACAATATTTCAAGGATGTCAACCCGTATTCATACCAACTGCTCGGGTACCTTGGGTACAACATGGAATCCGAATTTGACGCGCATCCCGGCAGATGGACCGTATATACAAAGAGAGGATTCTCTTTCCCTTATTTCAACAGCGCGCTCTCCGCTCCGGTAAACAGATTCGCCGCAATATACAGGGGCGCAGACAAAAACATGATGGTTTACGGTTCTTTTGAAACAAAAAACACCGAAGAGATACAGGAAAAGCTTGAAACGCTCACAAGAACGATGCTTGCCCCCGTCCAGAAATTCCTCGGCGTTCCGCGCACGCTGACCGAAGACAATGCCCGGGATTACGGATATATCAGAGGGGTAATCATCGGCATTATTCTTATTCTTGCGGACTTTGTATACTCGTGGACGTTCAAACTGCAGGAGGGCATTCTCACCGGTTTTATTGAATACATAAAACAGGTATACTACGGAAACCCCCGCATTGGAAATTTCATAGGTTTTGCGTGGACGGGCTTTTATTTCGGCATTCCGCTGATAGCCCTTCCCATACTATACGGAAACGTCTGCGTGAAAATGGCCGATAAATCCCGGCAGAGGAAACTCCGGAAGCTGGAGTCGCTTTTTACGGGGTATGAATTCGGCGTAAATGCGGAGAAAGCGCTTGAAGAAGAGTTCACCACTATTATAGAAGAGAAAAGAAAAGAGGCTATGTACGGAGAACTGAACAAAATTAACAACAATCTGGGAAGAGATGATTTTGAGGCGCTTTACCTGAAAATACGGGAAGGATTCCTTTCTCCCGAATCCATCCAGGATTTCATAACCGAGCTGAAGGAGCTCGCAGGAGAAGGACTGCCATTTGAAAAGTTCGTGGAGATTGTCGCCAGGTATCAGAAAACCGGACTTAAAACCGAACTGGACATCAAAACCACAAAATAAGAATACATACAATTATACAGGAACTCTGTTCCTGCTATACGCAAACAAAGAAATGCTTTGTTTGCGCTATACAATTGTATCTCTATTGTATAACAATCGTCTAATGGGAACGTAAGTTCCCATCTTTTTACTTTTCAAAAACAGCCATGCTTTCCATGTGAGTCGTGTGCGGGAAAAAATCAGCACAGTATACTTTCTTCATTCTATATCCGGCGGCCTGCAGTCCTGCGGCGTCGCGCGCAAGCGCGGCGGGATTGCAGGAAACATAAATTATCATCGGCGATTCTACCGCCAGCACGTTTTTCATGGCCCTTGGCGCCAGGCCGGCCCTGGGAGGGTCAATAATTACCACATCTGCCGATTTAAAAACCTCGGATTTCAAAAGATCTTCAACATACCCCCGATGGAATCGGCAGTTCTTTATCCCGTTAAGCCGGCAGTTCTCTCTTGCGTTGTTGATATTGGCGTCTTCAGAATCCACGCCTTCAATCTCCTCTGCCGCGCCTGAAAGCGAAATTTCTATGGCTCCTGTCCCGCAGTACAGCCCCAGGACCCTTTTCGCCGCTCTGCCTTCAAGATTTTCCCTTATTTTGCCGTACATCAACTGCGCCGCGCGGGTATTGGGCTGGAAAAAAGACTGCGGGTATATCCTGAACAGCCGGTTGTCCATCTTTTCTTCTATCCATGGAGAACCGAAAAGATGGTGTTTTTTTTCAAAGCAAACAACATCCGATATGCGGTTATTTTCCACCCACCACAAAGAGTTTACTTTGCCTGCCAGGCTTTCCGCCAGGCCGGTGACATCCGGGATTTCCCCGCTTTTTGTGACCATGACAGCCATGAGTTCGCCGGTATTTTTCCCTTCGCGCAAAACAAGGTGGCGGAAAAAACCCTTCCCTGAATGCGCATTGTAGGAATCCAGCCCTGTTTTCCGGGCAAATTCAAGAAATATGGGAAAAACGCTTTTGACCGAGGGACTGAAAATAAAACATTCTTCAAGCGGAACGCAGTTTTTGACGTAAGAGGAAAAAGGCGAACCCCTTTCCCTTAATCCGAGGCAAAGACGCCCGCCTTCCGCGCCGAACGCAAACTCCATCTTGTTCCTGTAATAAAAAATGTCGGGTGAAGGGATAATCGGATGCATTTCAACATCCACAGTTATATCAATGCCTCCTATTTTGCGGAATGTTGTCAAAAGATATTTTTCCTTGAGTTCCAGTTGTTTAGCATACGAAAGATTTTGAAAAGCGCATCCGCCGCATTTCCCGAAATACGGGCATTCCGGTTCCGTTCTGTAAGGTGATGGTTTAACTATATCCGCAACCTCGGCATATGAAAAATTTTTTGCTTTCTTTACAACCCTTGCCTTAACCCTGTCCCCGTAAACCGCTCCCGGTACGAAAACGACAAGATTTTCCGCTCTTCCCACCGCCCATTTCTGGGGAAGAGCTATATCTGTAATGTCAATCTCAAACTCGGGCATAGAAAATCTTTCCAGAAGTTTTTTCACCCTTTTTACGGGGAAGCCCACGACATTGTCGTAATCCCCTTTTATGTTCTCAACAAACCTGTCGCCCACCGACTGTATCGCATAAGCGCCCGCCTTATCCATATACTCTTCTTTTGCAAGATATTCATCAATATCCGCCTCTGTCAGCTCTCTGAATTTAACAAGTGTAATTTCGTAGCCCGTAACAAGCTTATCCGCTTCGCCTTTATAAACGGCAACTCCTGTTATCACCTTATGTCTGGTTCCGGAAAGAGTTTTCAGTATTTGCCTGGCGTTTCCGCGATCTTCCGGCTTGCCTATAATCTTCCCGTCAACTGAAACTATGGTATCCGCGCCTATGACGATATCCGAAGGAAAACGTCCGCCCACATCGCGCGCCTTCATTGCCGCCGCTGACACGGCGAACTTCGCAGGGTCTTCTCTGTCGCTTATAACATTTTCATCAACGCCGCTGGGAACAACCGTAAAATCCTTGGCCACACGATTCATCAATTCCCGCCTTCGCGGCGATTTTGAAGCAAGTATTATAGGCATCTGTTTCTCCTTAATGCTGATTGTCTGTCGTTTATGCAAGGCCGGCAAAAAACTGCGAAATCAACGTTTCGGGTTTTCCTTCGCTTCGGGATTGGCAAATATAACCTCTTTGTCATCCTTAAGGGACTCCATTCTCGCCATGAACATCCCCGCCGTTTCCTTGAATTGCGGCAGGTATTGGTCCGGCAGGGGAAATGAAGGAGGAAGTTTTATTGCCAGGTAATTGACAAATTTGCCTTTTATCTGCAGGCGGAAATCCAGGTGCGGACCTGTAGAATTCCCTGTTGACCCCACCCCTCCTATAACCTGCCCCTTTCTTACTTTTGCGCCATTTTTGACGCCTTTGCTTATTCTGGACAGGTGGCCGTACCATGAAACATAGCCGTTGGGATGCCTCACCTTGACAGTTTTTCCGAGCCCGCCATTCCATCCTGCAAATGTGACAGTTCCGTTCCCTATCGCAGAAACAGGAGTGCCGGAGGGAGCCGCATAGTCTATGCCGAGATGTGGACGGTATCTTTTATATATCGGATGCAGTCTCCTGTAAGTAAAATGGGACGATATCCTCCTGTAACTCAACGGAGCCCTCAAGAAAGCCGCCTCTACGCTCTTTCCTTTCTCGTCATAATAACCGCCCTTGCCGTCTGGCGTCTCAAAGTAAAAAGCGTAATAAGTGCTGTTATCCATAGAAGCGTAGGATGCCGCGTATATCGTTACATCTTTAAGGGGATTGCCCTTTTTGTCAAAATACGTCTCCCACAGAATAGTGAATT
>CAZAMK010000126.1:0-4196 GCA_964486345.1 uncultured bacterium | reverse complement strand
TGGCCGAGCTACTACGTCTGAAGTCAGGCCTTTCCCCCAAAGTAACACAGGCAATGCTTGACAAGGTTGTTGAGAGGCAGTGTTCCGTAATCTGGAAAGAGGGCAGCATTACTTGGGTGCTCGCTCTCGGAATGAAGACTCGGGACCAAGTTCTTATTCTGTTGTATGACAGCAGCCCAAGAACTGATGCGGAACTTCAGGAAATCACAGAGTACATGAATTTTACCAACTTCAAGAAGGTATTGAAGCAATTGCACAAGCAAAAGCTGATCTATTACCACACCGATGGTAACTGCCATTTAACACCTAATGGATTAAGAGAAGCGGAAAAGATTATCGGAGAACATGAGTAAGTATCCAACTACCAAATCCAGCTGACAACTTCGTCGCTGACAGTTTAGAGATTAGTTATGGATTTGAGTAACAAGAAAATCCTTGAATAATCTTAGAGAGTTCACCTTTCTGGTGCAAGATGAACTAATAACAACAGGGCAGAGAGTTAAAATTATGACTATTCTTTCAACTTAATCCACTTGGTGTCTAATTGGGCGAGGGAGTCGTAGGCGCGCGCCATGTAGAGTGAATCAAGGACGGCGGCGGCCATCATCGCCTCTGCAACCGCGTAGATTCTCGCCACTAATGTTGGGTCTCTTCTTGTGATGGGCTTCAGTTTCTCCTCCTTCATTTTCTTCATGTTGATGGAGGTTTGTTCTATTGAGATTGTGGGAGTCGGCTTTACCGCTATCCTTACGACGATATCCTCTCCGTTTGAGAAGCCGCCTAAAACTCCGCCGGCGTTGTTCGTCCTGAATCTGACCTTGCCGTCTTTAGTCATGTAGGGCTGGTCGTTATTCTCGGAACCTTTCATGTTCCCCACCTTGAAACCTGCGCCGAATTCTATCCCCTTTATCGCGCCGATACTGCAGATGGCATGGGCGATTACGGCGTTGAGTTTATCAAATACCGGCTCGCCAAGTCCGGGCGGAACGTTATGGGCTATCAGCTCAATGATGCCGCCCGCTGTGTCACCTTCGTCTTTTATTTCAAGGACTCTCTTTTCCATCTTCTTTGCCGCTTCAAGGTCAGGGCAGTTAATCTCGTTCTTCTTGTAGTTTTTCTTTATCTCCGCCCATGACATGTCCTTCGCCTTTATCCCCATACATTCTTTCGTATATCCGAGAATCTCTATCTTTTCTCTCTGCAGGATGAATTTGGCAACGGCGCCGCCGGCAACTCTTCCCACAGTTTCTCTGCCTGAAGCTCTTCCGGCACCGCACCAGTCCTGCGCCTCGCCGTATTTCAGAAAGAAGGGATATGCCGCATGACCGGGCCTGAATATGTCCCTGTATGCCCTGTACTGTTCAATGTGAACCTTCTGGGTATCAACGTTGTAGATGATTATTCCTACGGGCGCACCGGTAGTTACGCCGTCCTGCCCGACGCCGGCGAAGATGTCGCACTGGTCTGTCTCTTTTCTCGGGCTGTTGAGTTTGCCGTGGCCGGGTTTGCGCTTGTCCAGTTCGTTCTGGATTACGTCCCTTGTCAGTTTCAATCCGGGCGGGACGCCGTCAACGATTACGGCAAGTGCGGAGCCTTTCCCTTTTCCGTAGGATTCCCCGCAGGTTGTAATGCGGAATATTCTTCCAAATGTGTTTCCTAACATGGGTATTTCCTCCTTTAAATACAGGGACTCGTAGTCAGGGGTTCGCTATTCGTGAAATACTTTTCACCCTTTCTGGATCCCTGCTTAATATCCGCAGGGATGACAAAAAGCGCCAGATTGCCGCGCTTCGCTCGCAATGACAAGAACGTTAAAACTCACCCTCACCTGAATCCTCTTCCACTTCCCGACTTTCGGGATCCCGATTCTTTTCTATCGGGACAAGGGAGAGGAAAGAAAGGGAACATCCCTCACTGCATTTTCAAGTTTGCACCGAGGCTTTTCATTAAATCAACGAAACAGGGGAAGGTCACGCTGACCGCTTCCGCAGTCGTTATTTTAGTAGCGCCTTCCGCAATCAGTCCCGCAAGAGCCAGCGACATGATTACCCTGTGGTCGTAATACCCGTTGACCTCCGTTCCTTTCAGAGAGCTCTTGCGGATTATCAACCCGTCCTTCATTTCTTCCACCCCGGCGTTCATCTTTGAAAGTTCTTCAGCCATGACCTTTATCCGGTCGGTCTCTTTTATCCTTGCGTGCGCAACGTTGTAAAGTCTGGTTGTCCCCTCGGCAAAACAGCCCAGGACAGCCATGGCGGGCAGTGCGTCCGGGGTGCTGTTCAAATCCAGCTCGGCCCCGCGCAGTTTCCCGCCTTTTATCCTTATACCTTCTTTTTCTACCGTAATGTCCGCACCCATCTTCTTCAGATGGTCAACAATCGCCTTGTCGCCCTGGACATCATTGATATCCAGTCCTTTCAGCAGGATATCGGATTTCGTAATCGCACCTGCCACGAGAAGGAATGTAGCGGAACTCCAGTCTGCCGGGATTGCTTTCTTAAAAGGTTTGTATCCCTGATTTCCCTTTATTTTAAAGTGCGTACACTCTTTGTTTCTTTCGTATTTGATTCCCTGCTCGTCAAGCCATCGCAGAGTCATCTCTATGTACGGAATCTCGTGTACGTTGATGACGTCAATCTCGGTATCCTCATCCGCGAGAGGCGTTGATATAAGAAGCGCGGAGACGTACTGCGAGCTTATCCCGTGAACCTTGGTCCTGCCGCCTTTTATTCTCCCTTTTACCTTTATGGGAGGGTTGCCGTTTTTTCTGATGGATGCCGCTTCCGCTCCGAGAATATTAAGGGCATCCAGAAGGGGCTGGACAGGCCTTGTCCTCAATGACTCGTCGCCGTCAATAATCACCTCAAAATCACCGAGAGAGACGACGCCTGTAATAAGGTTTGTGGAGGTACCGGAATTCGCCATATCCAGAGTCTTCAGAGGATTGCACGGTTTCCCGTGAAAGCCCCTGATTATCCAGTTATCTCCGGAAAAATCTATCCCCGCCCCGAGTTCCCTGCACGCATCGGCGGCCGCCATCGTATCAGCGGAGTTCAACGGGTTTCTTATCTCGGAAACGCCTCCTGCAAGCGAACCGATAACCACGCCCCTGATGGTGTGGGATTTTGAACCGGGGATAACCGCTTCGCCCTCCAGCTTTTCCGTCTTTTCAACCGTTAAATTCATCCATAAAAAATACCATAAAAAACGACGAAAGGCAAGGCGCGCTGGCGCGTACGCTCAACAAATTTTGTTAAGTGTTCTTTTTTAATATATAATCTTTCTCATGAAAAACATAAGGGTGCGGCTGGGGGAAAACAGCTATAATATTCATGCGGGTTATCCCCTGAAAAAACTCGGCGGCGCACTGGCGGGAAACAGGTACGGGAAGAAGGTTCTGCTTTTGACCGACTCCAATGTATTTCCTCTCTACGGCCGCGCGGTTGAGAAAGCGATTGCAGAAACAGGCAGGGAAATTGTCCGCGCGCTTATAAAGCCGGGCGAAGCGGAAAAAAACTTCAAAAAAGTCCATGAAATCGTGGAGTGGTGCGCAAAAAACAGGATGGGCAGAGACGACACGCTGATGACGCTCGGAGGCGGAGTCGCAAGCGACCTGGGCGGTTTTGCGGCGTCCATCTACATGAGGGGGATAAACTTCGCCGCGGTTCCCACGACACTGCTGGCGCAGGTGGATGCGTCGGTAGGCGGAAAGACGGGAGTCAACCTGCCTTTCGGGAAAAATCTCGTAGGCAGTTTTTATCAGCCGTCGTTTGTCTATATGGATTTTAAAACGCTGGACACACTGCCCGAACGCGAGATAAAACAGGGGATTGCCGAGATAATAAAATACGGGGTGATAAAGAGCAGGAAAATCTTCAATACAATGAAGAACACTTCCCCTGGAAGGATGAAAAAACATCTGCCGTCGCTCATTGAAGAGAGCGTTATGATTAAAAAAGCCGTTGTGGAGAAGGACGAGAAAGAGAAGAAAGGGTTGAGGGAAATATTGAACTTCGGGCATACGGTGGGGCATGCGGCGGAAATTGCGCATTTCCCGGCATTCAACCACGGCGAGTCGGTTGCGCTGGGGATGGTCGGCGAAAGCTATATTTCATGGAAGCTCGGCATGTGCAAAAAAGATGTTTACTCCGGTATAAAAGAGGTTGTCAGGAAACACCGCCTGCCGTTTTCATTCG
>CAZAMK010000125.1:0-4226 GCA_964486345.1 uncultured bacterium | reverse complement strand
CCCGAAAACAAGGATTTGATGAGAAGTGGTTATGCCTCACTGTACGGGGATATCAACAGGCAGGGAAAGAAATATGCGCTCAATACCGCCAATGCCCTGTGGATGCAGAAGGATTTTAAATTTACGGACGAGTATACCGCCGTTGCTGAAAGGTATTACGGGGGGAAGGCGGAAAACCTGGATTTTGTAAGCGCCGCGGATGAATCTTTGCAAAGAATAAACGGATGGGTGGAGGAGAACACAGGAGGAAGGATAAAAAATCTTATTCCGCAGGGAATGCTTGACAGGTTTACAAGATTGGTGATAACAAACGCCGTATATTTCAAGGGCGAATGGGTGAGACAGTTCAATGTCAAAGATACGAGAGAAGAAATTTTTAAGGTTTCGGAGGATAAATCCGCGGCTGTTCCGATGATGAGAAGAACCGATGACGAAGCCCTCTTCAATTACGGGGAAAGCGGCTTGCTTCAGATACTTGAAATGCCTTATTCCGGCGGTGAGATTTCCATGTTGTTCCTCCTGCCTAAAAACGGGGATATGGAATCCCTTGAAAGGAACCTGAATGCGGAAAAATTCAACGAATGGAAATCATTGATGCAAAATCAGAGGGTAAATGTTTTTATACCGAAATTCAGGTTTGAAAGGAAATATTCCATGGCTGAAATTCTGTCTTTGATGGGAATGCCTGCGGCTTTTTCCCCGCAGGCGGATTTTTCCCTGATGACGGGGAAAAGGGATTTGTTTATCAGCAGTGTTATGCACCAGGCATATGTGGAGGTGAACGAGGAAGGTACGGAGGCCGCAGCGGCAACCTCTGTCGCAATGAAACTGACGGCCGTTATGCCTGAAAAACCGATACCTGTTTTCCGCGCCGACCGTTCGTTCATCTTCGTAATACAGCATAAGGCGGGCGGCAATATACTTTTTCTCGGCAGGGTAAGCAATCCTGCGTGAATGGGGGACAAATGAATAAACTTGCAGGCAAAGTATTGAACCTGAAGAAACTTTCCGGATATCGGAAAAATTCCGTTGTAAGCAAAGAGATCGTAAAAAGCATGAGCGGCAACGTAACTCTTTTCGCCTTTGACAAAGGGGAAGGGCTTAGCGAACATACCAGCCCTTACGACGCAATGGTTTATATCGTGGAGGGCAGGGCGGAGATAACGATATCAGGCAAACGCCACCATCTGAAAGAAGGCGAATTGATAATCATGCCGAAAGGCAAACCGCATGCATTAAGCGCCGCTGAAGCATTTAAGATGATGTTGATAATGATAAAGTGACCATGAATACAAGAAAATTTAAAAACTACGACGCTTCGGCAGTTTCAAAAATAATGAATGCGGCTTTCAGTTCTTTTTTAAAAGAGAAATTCAACGAGTCGGACAGAAAGCATTTTTCACCCGGTTTTCTGAAAAAAACAAGCAATTCAATGGTATACGGTTTAGAGACTGTTTCTTACGTTGCCGAGGAAAAAGGCAGGATAGCCGGTTATATTAAAGGGACTGCTTCAGCAAACGGGCTTGGCTCCCTGGAAGTGGTGGGAATATCGCCCGAGTTTTTCGGCAGGGGAATCGGAACTCTTTTGATGAAAGAACTGGAAAAATTCTGGAAGAGGAAAAAGCAGAGAAAGGTCCACACCTGCGTATCGGCGCACAACAAGAGGGCGCTTCTCTATTACATTAGGAACGGTTTCATTCCTGTAGGTTACCGAAAAGACCATTTCAGGCAGGGAGTTGACGAAATAATCCTTGACAGGTTTTTATGAAATATAAAATGAGGAGGAGAAAACAATGAAGAGAAATGTTTTGTTTGAAGCAGTTTTGTTCTGTACGGTATGTTCTTTTTTGGGAGGCTGCCGACGCGGCGGAGACGAACCTGCGGAGATGCCCGCCGTTACCGGGTCCGCGGAACAGACAGCGCCGGCGGTTGACGGGAAGAATCCGGAGAAGATTACCGCTGTTTTCCATACTTCCATGGGGGAAATAACATGTGTGCTCTATCCGGATAAAGCTCCCGAGACGGTGGAGAATTTTGTATCGCTTGCAAGCGGAACAAAGAAATGGTTTGATCCGAAGACAGGGAAAGAGATCAGCCGTCCGCTTTACAACGACACTGTTTTTCACAGGGTGATACCGAATTTCATGATACAGGGCGGGGACCCGCAAGGAAACGGAATGGGCGGGCCCGGATATGAATTTAAGGATGAAATTTCACAAGATCTGCGGTTTGACGCCCCGGGGATACTGGCGATGGCGAATGCCGGGCCGAATACAAACGGATCGCAGTTTTTCATAACCGTAGCTCCGACGCCGTGGCTCAACGGCTTGCATACTATTTTTGGCCGGGTAATTTCAGGGCAGGATGTGGTTGAATCCATAAGCAAGACGCAGAGGGATAAGCAGGATATGCCTCTTAAAGCCGTAGTGTTGAAGCGCGTTGAGATTATTGAAGAGTAGAATCGTTTTGCAGGATCCTGCTATGGATATGTGCGGTTGTTCCGACATTGTTGAAACTTGCTTCAGAGAAAAAGCTTCAGTGTCCATGCCTCTGCTTTCATCCCTGCAGAAGCATAATTATGCGGGTTATCAGAGAAGCTGCAAGCAAGGAAAACAGGAACATATAGCCGAGACAGATTGATACCGCCAACTTGCTTCTTGCCGGGCTTCTCATAATTGAAGAAAGGTTTGTCGTGAAAACGGCGAGAAGTGATATTACCCATATTGCAAGTCCCATGAAAAAGAAAATTTGTATGTCCATTCTCCTCCTTTACCCATTTAGCACATGGTATGCGGCATATAGTATAATTTTTTCCTGTGTTTGCCATATGCTAATTGCCAGATGTTAAAAGATTTTGCTTCTTGCTTTTATTATATGCCCCTCTCCCGTTTTGTCAATCTTTTATATTTTATAGAAGGAACAGAAAAAAAGTATAATATAAAAGTTACGGAAAAAATAACGCTGACATTGTTTGGTCTACTAATCGGTTATATCTTACACTGGATGGTGGTGGTCAGGAGTAGAAAACAGAAGGTTTTATAAAAATGAAAACTATAAATGATGGTTTCAGAACATTTTGCGCTATTGCGAAAAAGAATGGAGCAAAAAACACAAAGATTATTTCAGCGAGAACTATAGTCGTTGAACCCTGGGTAAAATGGAAATGCAGATTCGGTTGCGACGGATATCGACAGACTCTCATGTGTCCGCCTTTTTCGCCGACATTTGAAGAAACACGAGAAATGGTTGAGTCTTACGCAAAGGCGATGCTCATTCACGGGAATGAACACACAGATATGACCCTGATAGCGTCAGTTCTTGAAAGAGTAATTTTCTTATCGGGGTATTATAAAGCATTCGGATTTGGCTCTGGGCCATGTCGTCTATGCAAAACTTGTAATGTCAATGGTTCATGCAGACATCCTTATCAAGCCAGACCTTCAATGGAATCATGTGGAATAGACGTATACAAGACTGTAAGAAAAAACGGATTTCATATTGAGGTCGTGAAAAATCATGATTGCCAGGCAGATTATTTCGGACTCGTTCTCATAGAATAAAGGAGGGCTTCGTTGCGAGCCTAAAAGTACAAAGTCTATCCACTGCCAAACACCTCTTCTTTCAGATTTTCCATTTGAAACTCGCTACTCTACTGGTGTCGTGTTTCGTAAATCTCTTTACTTTTATTTTCATCAAACACGACACTTTTAGGCAGTGGGTAAGCTTCTTGCCCTTCGGGCTTCGGTCAACGGGCTCACCGACTTGCCTGCAGTGCTATACGATGCTCTTTACTCATCGCACCAGCAGTCCTCACTCTCCTGTACTACGTCTTCAAATGTAAAGGTCTGCTTGAAACAGTACACTAGATGCTATCCCGCTTTATCAGGTTACTTTTGTTTCTTAACATAACAAACGAAAAAATTTGACAAAATATATTGAATTGCTATAATATAACTACAAATTAAAAAGGAGGTGAATATTGTATGTGAAAACAGGAATTTTGAGGGTTTGAAGATATTCTTCAAAAACCTTTAAAACTCCAACTTCACCATACAAGACCGAAAATGGCAAAGATTTTATGCAGTATCACCATAGCGGCGTTACTTATGGTAACGACACCTATTACTTTACAGGCGCAGGAAAAGGCGCCAGTCAAAATCGGGCATGGGCGGTCTTACAATATAACTGCGCAGCAGTTAGCAAAACTGAAAACGCAGGAAGGCCTA
>CAZAMK010000124.1:2200-4243 GCA_964486345.1 uncultured bacterium | reverse complement strand
GACGGTATCTATTCCCACCTCCCTCTGGTCAATGACGGACTTATCGTCTTTATAAAGGTATTCTATGGGGTCTTCTATGGTGACTATATGCTTTTCGCTCTGCCGGTTGATGTTCTGTATCATAGCGGCAAGGGTTGTCGATTTGCCGCAGCCGGTGGGACCTGTTACAAGAACGATGCCGTCCTGAAAAAGGGAGATATTGGCAAGGACTTCCGGCAGATTAACCTCACTGAAGGTAGGTATCGTATCCTTTATCCTTCTGAATACCATACCCGTATAACCTCTCTGCTTAAATGCGTTTACCCTGTACCTGCCTACCTCCGAGTCGTCAAAGGCAAAATCGGATTCTTTCGTTTCGTTGAATAATTTAATCTGCCCTGCATTCATCACCTTGCCGATGATATCGTCAATATCCTCTCTTGTGAGAACGCCGTCCCATGCCTCGTAAGACTGCAACTCTTTTTTTATGCGAAAGATGGGTTTTCTGCCGAACTTTATGTGCAGGTCTGAAGCGTCTTTTTCCTTCATATACTTCAGCAATTCAATGAAATTTTTCATTTTTCTGCTTCTGTCTTCCCGTCCAGGGCGGCTTCTTCCATGACTATCTGAATCGGGTCATGCTCCCTGCTTTCCGCGGAAGCTCCCCCCCCGTTTATAACCGAATGAGTCTTTTCGGCAAGCCTGCATATCAATTCGTACATATTGGAGTTCTTGTCAAATTTATCCAGCAGTTTAAGATTTTTATTCATTTTTTCACTTTTCGCTTTTTCACCAGTTTTCCGCTGTTTTCACTGCACCAGTCTGATTACGGCCATTTTTGAATTGTCGCCGGTCCTTGGAGCCAGTTTTATTATCTGGGTGCATCCGCCGTTCCTGTCTTTGCATTTCTCCGAAATTTCTTTCACCTTTGCAATGCTCGGCGCGTGGTTCAGTATGGAATTTATCCGCCTGTAGCTCGCCAGGTCTCCCGCTTTGCCGAGAGTTATTATTTTTTCCACTGTCCTCTGCAATTCCTTGGCTTTAACTTCAGTGGTCTTTATCTCGGCATGCTCAAAGAAACTGATTGCCATGTTTCTTGTCAGAGCCTTGCGATGCGATTTGTTCCTTCCGATTTTCCTTATTTTTTTCTTATGCCTCATTTTTCCCGCCTCTTATTTTTACGATTCTTCGCTCTTCTTTAAGCTTAGCCCCATTTTCCCGAGCGCCTTGTCCACTTCCTCTATTGATTTCTTGCCGAGATTTCTTATCCCCTCAAGTTCTTCCCGTGGAACGGCAAGCAGTTCTTCAAGCGTACTTATTTTCTTTGAAACAAGGCCGTTCAAAACTCTCGTAGTAAGCTTGAGCTCGGATATGGACGTTTTCAGGTTCACGGATGTTTTCCTGTCTTCCTTGCCCTCGCCCTTCTTATCCTTGGCTTCCTCCCCCACTCTCTGGTTTTCGCCTATTATGGAGAAATGCCTGTTCATCAAGCCGGTCACTTCCTTCACCGCATCCTTGGGAGAAATGGCGCCCGTAGTCCAAACTTCCAGTATGAGTTTTTCGTAATCTACAAACTGCCCGACTCTTGTATTCTCAACGTTGAAAGAAACTTTCCTGACCGGAGAAAAAATTCCGTCTATCAAAATTGTGCCGATAGGAGGCTTTGTTTTGATAAATTTCATCTTTTCCTGCGGCATGTATCCCCTGCCCTTCGTAATTTCAATCTGGAATTTTACAGCTTTATCCGACGAAAGCGTTGCAATATGCAAGTCCTTATTAAGAACCTCCGCGCTTTCATCGCTTATAAGGTCCCCGGCGCAAATCTCTTCTTTGCCGCTTATTTTAACTTCCGGAGTTAAATGCGGAAATTCCTTTATGCTGGGCTTCAGCACAACCTGTTTCAAATTCATGACTATCTCAACAACATCTTCTTTGATCCCTTTAATGGTTGAAAACTCGTGCGAAACTCCTTCCATCTTAAGAGCTGTTATCGCAACGCCTTCTATTGACGAAAGAAGTATTCTTCTCAAGGCGTTTCCGACTGTTACTCCGTACCCTCTTTCA
>CAZAMK010000124.1:0-2190 GCA_964486345.1 uncultured bacterium | reverse complement strand
TTTTCTGATTCTTTAAGAACAGAGGCCATTTTCCCATCATTTCATTCCACCGGGCAAGAATTTCATTTCTTCTTCTCTTCCAGTCTGCTGCTGTCTCAACCGGATCGCTGTTGTAAAATTTCAATGGTGACCTGTAGTTGCCGTAATTATCCCTGTATGTTTCTTTCTCCCATACCACTCTTTCAGGAAATACAAATTCTTTCATGTCTTCATCCCCTTTACCCCGTGTCTGAAGCCAGTAGATAGTGAATAGTGTTTAGTTTTTAGATCCCTGCTTACTATCCGCAGGGATGACACAAAACGTCACTTATCACTAACAACTTGTTTTTCATCCGGGGGTATGATATTACCCCTGCCCTGATTACTTTGAATACAGGTTGACAATCAACTGTTCGTTCACAGGGAGCGTCACTTCGTCCCTTAACGGCGCCCTGACAATATTTACGCTTAAACTCTCGTTATCCGTCTGCATCCAGCCTGGAATTATGTGCGTCTTATACTCTTCAATGCATTCCTTTACCTGTTTTGAATATTTGCTGTCAGGATGCAGTTGAACCACATCGCCGTTCTTCACAATATAACCCGGCCTGTTCAGCCTCTTTCCGTTAACTCTGATTTCACCGTGGTTTACCAACTGCTTCGCCATTCTTCTTGAATAAACCCAGTTTGCCCTGAAAACCGTATTATCCAGACGGCTTTCAAGCAGTTTAAGCAGGTTTTCTCCGGTTATACCCTGTTGTTTTTTCGCCATGTCAAAATATCTGCGGAACTGTCTTTCCAGCACGCCGTAGTAAATCTTGACCTTGTTCTTTTCCATCAACTGTATACCGTATTCCGATATTTTTCTTCTTCTTACAAAAGTGCCTTTTTTCTTCTTTTTGCTGTCGCGCATGTCAACGGCACATTTAGCGGATTCGCATCTCTTGCCTTTCAGATACAGTTTGGAGCCGTATTTTTTGCATATTTTGCAAACCGGCTTGGTCATCTTCGTCATTTTTAATCTCCTTTACTCTGAACCGATACCCCGTACTACACCTTTCTTCTTCTGGGCGGCCTGCATCCGTTATGGGGAATAGGAGTAATATCCTTTATGGAAATTACATTCAGCCCGGCGCCCTGCAGAGCCCTTATCGCCGTTTCTCTGCCAGAGCCCGGCCCCTTCACAAAAACATCAACTTCTCTCATATTAAAAAGCGCCTGGCTTTTTTTCGCAAGGTTTTCCGCCACCAGCTGTGCGGCAAACGGGGTTCCTTTTCTTGTTCCCTTGAATCCCGCCGTTCCTCCGCTGCCCCACAGAAGCACCCTTCCGCCCATATCGGTTATGGTTATAACCGTATTGTTGAAAGTTGCTTTTATGTGGGCGA
Organism: uncultured bacterium; assembly: GCA_964486345.1. Lineage (GTDB taxonomy): Bacteria > Ratteibacteria > UBA8468 > B48-G9 > JAFGKM01 > JAFGKM01. The sequence continues at coordinate 826 of CAZAMK010000124.1, read as the reverse complement.
CGCCTTTAAGAATATCTACGTTTTTCTTTTTCTTTTTTACATATTTTTTTTCGTTTTCAGCCATTTTTCATCCTTATTTTTTGGTGTCTTCTTTCTTGTTAACCGACGTCTTTCTTGCAGATTTGTCTCTGATTATGCCTACGGTTTTCTTTGGACCTTTTCTCGTCCTTGCGTTAGACCTCGTCCTCTGTCCCCTTACAGGCAGTGAAAGACGGTGCCTTGCACCCCTGTAAGAATTTATCTCCACCAGTCTCCTTATATTCTCCGACAATTCTTTTTTCAGGTCTCCCTCAACAGAAATGTTTTTCTGAAGGAAGGAAGCTATTTTCCCGAGTTCCTCTTCATTCAGGTCCTTAACCTTCTTATTGCCGTCAATTTTGGTGTACATGACAATCTTCTTTGCAACGGTTCTCCCCACTCCGTATATATACGTCAGGGATATCTCAAGTTTTTTATTGTCCGGTATTTCAACTCCGAGTATTCTCGCCATTTTACATTATCTCCTTTTACCCCTGCCTCTGTTTATGCTTAGGGCCTTTCTGCGGATTACTGCAGATAACCCTGACTTCTCCGTGTCTTCTTATTATCTTGCATTTGGGACATATCTTTTTTACCGAAGCTCTCACTTTCATTTTTTTACTCCTGTTCAATTAACGCGTCTTTTTCCAAAGTCTCTGTTTTCCTGCCGGGAATTCACATCCTCTTGGTTATCCGGCCTCTTGTCAGATCGTACGGGGACAGTTCTACAAGCACCTTGTCTCCCGGTATTATCTTTATGTAATACATCCTCATCTTTCCGCACAGGTACGCCGTTATGACGGGGCCG
>CAZAMK010000123.1:3473-4266 GCA_964486345.1 uncultured bacterium | reverse complement strand
AGTCTGTCCCTCCTGCGATACTGCCGGCAGTCAATAAGCCGCCTGTTTATAATAAGAAAAAGGAAGAACTGCTTGAATTCATCAGAGAGCGGAAGCTGATAAACGAACAGCGAAGGACGGGAAAACTTTTACGCAAAGAAGGTGCCGCGAAAAAACCGGAAGCTGTGCAGGAAAAACTGATGCCAGCCGCACCCGTAATAATACCGGCAGTTCCCATAGACAAGAAATTGGCGGCGCAGATTGCGCCCTTAACCGGAGAAGCCCGCAGGATAAACACAGCCGTTGCCGGCGAGGCAGTGACAAAGTCTGCCGATTCCGCGAATAAATTCATGGCTGGGTTTAGGAAAAAAGCGGCGGCGCCGGCGAAGAAAGAGGTATCCGCCGCGCTTGCGAAGAAATCCGTTGCCAAGTATAGAGAGCCGTTCCTTCTTGTCCCGTTCATGAGAAGGCACGCTTTTAAATTTATCCTTTTCATACTTCTGATTGCATGGTTTGGCGAGATGTTTTTACTTGCAAGAAGATTCAAAAATCCGCAGGCCCGTCTGGCAGAGATAGTTGGAGCGGAAGCGTCTGCCGCCGGCACTGCAACTGAAGAGGGAGTTGAACCGGGAGCAGGTGTTGCGCCCGGAGAAGGAGTCGGTCCCGGAGCAGTAGTTGAGCCGGGAGCAGGTGCTGCGCCCGGAGAGGGAGCTGTACCCGGCGGAACAGGCGTTGAACCGGGAACCGGCGCAGGAGCAATCACCCTGCCTGCGAGAGCAAGCCTTTCATTTGAGAAACCCGAGAGGATTGAAAT
>CAZAMK010000123.1:0-3463 GCA_964486345.1 uncultured bacterium | reverse complement strand
CTCCCCTGGCCGGCTTACAATGGAGGTTCTTGACAAGCCTTCTCCCACAAGCATAGTTCTCGCGCCTAAACCGGAGGTCGTTTCCATATTAAGGCCGAGGCTTGTAAGCATAGTAAAGGAAGATAAACGCATGACGGCGGAAAAGCTTCCCGCTGTTTCCTCTTCACAGCCTCCTTCTTACCAGACGATTCTCAAGTCGCCCGCTCTGTCGGAATCTGCGAACGCTCTGGAAAAAACCGTCAAGCCGGAAGTTTCCGCGCTGATTATCCCGGAAAAACGCTGCGACCTTATATACAGGGGAAGGATACTCATACAGGGCGTGGAGTATCTTTTCATAGAAGGGAAACAGAGAACATACAGGGTTACCATAGGCGATGTCGCGGAAGGATACAGGATATTAAAGAAAGAGGCGGGCAAAATTTATCTTTCAAAAGAAGGAATATTATATGAAATCAATATGGATTGACACTTTTAAAAACTTGATTCTCTACAAACCCGAGGGTATTATAAAGAGGAGGAAATAAAATGAGACGCATAATTTACCTGGGCGTTATATTTTGCATGCTGATATCCTTTGCGGGAGGGGCGGGCGCACAGTCGTTCGGCAAGACCGACCTGGATGTCATGTATACGAAGGCGATAAATAATTACTACGCCAAGAATTATCCCGAGGCGATATCTATCTTCAAGCAGATCCAGGGGTTTGACCCCGCTTACCGCGCAAGCCAGGTACAGAGGTATATAAGGGTGGCAGAAACACAGCTGGGGAAAACAGGGACAAAACAGTCCTTTCAGCCCGCCAATCACGAGACGACCGAAGTAGAGGTTATCAAAGAAGACGAGTTTGAAACTCTTGCGATGGCTTCGCAGAAAGTGCTGATGGATGCCTACGAATATCTCCAGGAGATGGAGACAAGATATCAGATAGCGAATTATGAAATGCTGGAGCCGCGTTCAACGGTCGTCATGGCTAAAAAAGCCTATGACGAAAGCCAGTTTACCGAGACGATACGGCTGGCAAACAAGGCCCGCATCCAGGTGGAGCAGATACTTAATAAAAAATCCGATCTTGAAAAACCTGTTCTCGGATCCATAGGCGAAACGCCTGTTACGCTGGAACTGAACGGCATGGACCTTGAGCAGGCATTGAAAATGCTTTATGATCTCACCGGGGCAAATATCATTTTGAGCAAAGGGATTACCGGCAGGGTTACCATTAATGTAAAGGAACTTCCTCTTCAGAAAGTCCTTGATCTTATATGCGAAGCCAACAAACTGAAATATATTGAAGAAGACCAGGTTGTGAAAGTAATGACACAAGCCGAGTATGACGGCAGAACAAAGGCGATAAAAGAAAAGAGCAGGCGCGTATTCAATGTTTTTTACGGAGATTCCGCCCTGATTGCAAAGTCTCTTAGAGAAACGTTCAAGATGGACACTATCGTCCATGACCCGCGCACAAACTCTATAGTCGTTGATGTTTACAATCCCGTTCTCCTTCAGCAGATACAGGATGTCATATCCTCTCTTGACATGCCCATATCGCAAGTTCTCCTTGAAGCCAAGATTGTGGAAATAGCCGCTTCGGGAGAAAACATGTTTTCTATAGACTGGATGTTGAGTTCAAGGCTGATTAATGCCATAGACAGCACCCTTACCGGTCCGCGTTTCGGGGTTAATCCGGGATTTACGCCGGGATTGAGTTCAAGTTTGCCTTCGGGATTTTCATTCGGGCTTACCAATACGGATGTGAACTCACTTATCAGCGCCCTCGCCACCAGAGGAGAGGTTAAGCTGGTGCAGGCCCCCAAGATTATGTGCCTTAACGGCACGACCGCGATAATAAGGGTGGTGCAGAACTATCCTTATATAATACCCCAGTTCCAGCAGACCTATAATCCGACTACGGGCGCGCTCACCGGAAGCCAGCAGTCCGTTACAGTATATGAAGAAGACGTCGGCACGGAATTTGAGGTTACACCAATTATACAGAGAAACCGGACTGTATTTTTAACGATGAACATATACGATTCCCGTCTTGTGGAAATAAAGAAACTGACTGCCATTGCCGCAGGCCTCAACTATGAAACGGAACAGCCGATAATATCCACGAGAGAAACAACCCAGAACGTTACGCTTTTTGACGGACAGACTCTCGTTGTGGGCGGGATGATACAGAACAGGGAAGAAAAGACAGAATCTGGAGTACCTTTTTTAAGGAGAATAAAGTTCCTGCGGTTCCTTTTTAGTAAACCCTCGCACAAAACAACAACGAGCGAACTGGTGCTTTTCCTCACTCCTTATATTGTAACAACCTATGAAGAGGCGGAGGCCATAACCAGGCCTGACATTGAGAAATCAAAGCATGAGGTAGATGCGGGGATACTTGAGAAATTTTAAATATTTATTCCGGTATTTAACGCAGGTATAATAGGATTGAAGGGTAAGGATTAAGTAAAAATTGTGCGAATTTACCGCAAAATGTAAAAAAATACCGGTTTGAGTTCGCCAGAGAGCGAGGTCCCGACTGACAAAGGCAGACAGCCTTTGTCGGGATGATTCTCATTCATCTTATTCGGGACGCCCAGGAGGCACGGCGACGAGACGTACTGAAGTACGTTGAGGAAGCCGGCCGACGCAGGCAACAAAGCTCTATGTATGAAATCAAACCGGTATTAAAAGGAGGGCTTATCAATGAGATACCAAAAAAGGATGTTATTGTTAACACTTACGGCTGTTTTACTTCTGTCATCGGGGGCGCTTTTTGCCCAGACGGCCGCCACTTCAAGGTCAAGCGGGTCATCTTCTTCTTTCCGCGAGGATAAAGATGATAAGCAGAGGCAGGGCGCCGTTCGCGATTTTGTAATGGCTGTCATAGGAGGCATGCTCCGTCATCCCGACCCCAACATCAGGAAACAGGCGATTCAGACGGTATCCACGGGTCTTGCCGGCGGCGAAGGAACGGATTCGGACGAGGGCGGAGTAATGAGCATGTTTTCGTTTTCAGATGAAGAAGGCGGCAGTGAGGATAGTACATCCACAGGTATAGGCGGCACTGTCTTTATACCCGACCTGTATGTTCTTCTGGCGGACCCTGACCCCGAGGTAAGGGACGTTGCATCCGTAGGGCTGGATATGATTTTCCAGACTGATGCTACGCTGTTGAGATTTATGAGCGACCCGGAGCCGCTCATCAGGCAATATGCAACGCAGATATATGCCAAAAAAAGAATTTCCTCATCAGAAGAAGACAGCGGTGACGAGAAAAACCTTGTGGCTGTCAGAGACCTGCTTGCATTGAGGACTCTGCTTGTCCGGCTGAAATACGAGAAGGAGCCCTCGGTAAGAAAGGCGATTACAGAATCTCTTGAGTATTACATAAAATATGGCGGTGATGAAGGCGCTGATGATTCCAAATACAGTGTATTCGGCGTGGACTCTGCGATTGTGACGGAATATCTTA
>CAZAMK010000122.1:0-4280 GCA_964486345.1 uncultured bacterium | reverse complement strand
ACGGGTTTCCTATAGAATAAATTGCTTATGGAGAAAAAGAAAAGAATAGGCATCCCGAGGGCCCTTTTATACTACAAATATTTCCCTTTCTGGAAAGCTTTCTTTGAGGAACTCGGCATGGAAACCGTTGTGAGCGGCAAATCCACCAAGGCGCTTCTGCATGAAGGAAACAGGTACGCCATAGACGAAATCTGCATCCCCCTGAAACTCTTTTACGGACATGTAACCGCCCTGCTGAAAAAGGAGATAGATTACATCTTTCTCCCCAGGTACGTTTCAACCTCCCCGGATACTTACATGTGCCCGAAATTCCTCGCTTTGCCCGACCTTATACGGGCAACGGTTGACAACCTGCCGCCGGTTGTTGAGATGTCCGTTGACATGAAAAAGAAAGCCAAATTCATCTCCGCTCTGGAAACTGGGAAACAGCTTGGCAAGCCGTTGGGCATGATAAAAAAAGCCTACGGAAAAGCGGTTGATGCGCAATCCCTGTTTTTAGAGTCTATGCAGAAGGAATGCTCCTTTGACGAAGCGCTTGAAGCGGCGGCAAAAGGCAGAGGCACGCCCGTTGAAAAAAACCGCTCTGCAAAAACCAATATTGCGGTTATAGGGCACGGCTACAACATACACGATACTTTCATCAACATGGACCTGTTGAGAAAACTGGAAAAGATGGACGTCAACCCCGTTGTCATGGAAAACCTGCCCTCTGAAATCTTTGAAGGGGAGACCAGCATAAACAAATCCCTCAAAAATTACTGGGGCAACGAGGAGGAGATACTTTCCGCGCTTAATTACCTTTTTGAAGAAAAATCCGTTGACGGAATAGTCTTTCTGTGCTGTTTCTGCTGCGGTCCTGACTCCCTGATATACGTAATAACAACCAGAAACGCAAAACTGACAGGCATCCCTTACATATGCGTCGTTCTTGACGAACATGCCGGACAGGCGGGACTGATAACGCGCATTGAGTCGTTTATAGACATGGTCGTATTCCGCAAAAGTGCAAAACGGGAGATACAATGTTAGTCTCTTTCCCGCATATGGGCAGTAACTGGCCTGCATTTAAAACCCTCTGTGAGGGGATGGGCGCCGACATATACATCCCCGACCAGAACAATGTCCATCAGATGGAATGCGGACTGCGCAATTCCCCGGAATGGGTATGCTTCCCCTTCAAAACAACGCTCTCCAACATGATTCAGGCGCTTGAAGCGGGGGCAAAAAACATAACCATGGTTACCGACTGCGGGCCGTGCAGACTCGGCTTCTATTACGCAGTGCAGGAGCGCATCTTAAAGGATATGGGATATGAGTTTGAAATGAAGCACCTGCCGCAGGCAGACCTGCTTACCTTTGAATGGATTGAATTCCTGCGGTCAATCTGCGAAGACAGAAAATTGTCTTCAATGAAAAATATCCTGCGCACCGTAAGGATGTTTCTTATGAAGTCGTACCTCATTACCATGACGGAGGAACTTGAAGGCAAAACGCGCTGTTACGAAAAAATCCAGGGTGACACGACGCGCGCATTTAAAAAATCCCTTATGATGATAGACGGCGCAAAAACGTTCCCTGAACTTAAAAAGGTAAAATATAAAATACGGAATGATTTTAAAGGAATTCCGCGCAAAGAACCCGAAGAAGAGATACTCAAGGTAGGGCTTACGGGAGAAATATTCATCCTTCTTGACGAATTTTCAAACCACGGCATCAAGAAGAAACTTGGCGAGATGGGATGCGAAGTGCATATGGGAACCAGCATGTACGACTGGGTAAAGCATAAATTCCACATGAATTTCCGCCGCAAATACCTTGAACACGTGAGCAAAAAGCACAAATCAATCGGCGGACTGCAGATGGACATAGGCGGAGAGGCAATCTGGGTTATAGGAGATTATATCTCGCAGGCGGAGGAAAAATTTGACGGGTTCGTGCACGTTTACCCTTTCACCTGCATGCCGGAAATAACCGCCAAGGCGATTATCAATAACTGGTACGGAAAAGGAATTTTTGGCCTGCCGCCGTTTTTTTTCAGTTTTGACGAGCATTCCGGCGAAGCGGGGCTTGTTACCCGACTTGAATCATATCTTGACCTCTTGAGGCGGAGGAAGAAAGACGGAAAACCTGCATCCCCCTCACCCCTGCCCTCTCCCACGAGGGGAGAGGAATAAAAGGTGAGTGGCAAAAAGTTTTGATAAAGAGAAAAAAACATGGAAATAAAAACTGACAATACAGCGGCAGGAACAGCAGAAAACTTTTACATGGGCATAGATGTGGGCAGTGTGTCCATAAAATTTGCGGTAGTCAATGAAAACATGGAGCTGGTATATTCCACGTGTGAAAGAACGCAGGGCTCACCCATACAATCAGTTCAGAAAGGTTTCATGACACTGCGCAAAACGTTCGGCTCCCGCACCCCGCGGATAAAAGCTGTCGGGACAACCGGCTCCGCAAGGTATCTTGTGAAATCACTGGTGGGCGCGGACATAGCAAAAACCGAGATACTCTCGCATGCGATAGCATCTTCCCACTACATTCCCAAAGTAAAAACAATACTTGAGATAGGCGGGCAGGACAGCAAGCTGATACTCATGAGGGACGGCATCATAACGGATTTCACGATGAACTCCATATGCGCGGCAGGAACGGGCTCTTTCTTGGACCATCAGGCGCACCGTCTGGGAATTCCCATAGAGGAATTCGGGGATTATGCGGCGCTTTCAAAGATTGACGTTGCGATTGCCGGAAGGTGTACTGTATTTGCCGAATCCGATATGGTGCACAAACAGCAGATGGGCTATTCCAAACAGGACATTATCAAAGGTTTATGCGACGCGCTGGTGAGAAACTATCTCAACAACCTGTGCAAAGGCAAAAAACTTGAGCCGCCTTTTGTATTCCAGGGAGGAGTCGCGGCAAACTCCGGCATAAGGGAAAGCTTTGAGAAGATGCTCGGACACAAGGTAATCGTACCCGAGTATTTTCTCACGATGGGCGCCATAGGAGCGGCGGTGCTGGCGCGGAATCACCTGAAATTGAAAAACAGAAAAACTTCCTTTTTCGGATTTGAGGTCAGCGACATCAATTTCATGACGCGGAGCTTCAACTGCTCCGACTGCCCGAACAGATGCGAGATTACCTCCGTTGAAAAAGAAAACGGCGATATAGTCGCCCGGTGGGGAGACAGGTGCGGAAAATGGACAACATGAAAGTATCGACTTTTTACATAATCAGAAAAACGGGGAAGGTTCTCAAAAAACGTTTTTTTTTCGGCAGGCGCTTCAGGTTATCCGAACCTCTTGATTTTTTCGCCGACAACCTGTGGAAGGTTCTACCTCGCAATAAAATAAAGGCAGTCTATACCTTCCTGAACAATCTCGTTGACCGAATCCTCTGGCTGTAAATTACATGAAAAAGAACGTCATAACAACCCACGTAACGCACCCGCCCGTCAAAGCGCCCACCACAAGTTCCGACAGACTGTGCGCCTTATTGCGGTAGCGGACCCAACCGGCAAGCGGCAGGAACGGCATGAAATGGCTTGCAGACTGCCCTTCAATGACGAAAAACATTCCCACGAGCATGCCTGCAAGGCCTGACATGTGTATGCTGATTTTATAAAACAGGTTTACCCACCACATAATGAGGATTATTGCCGTGGAAGAAGCAACAAGTCCGATTATAAGCGTGGGAGCGGCTATCTTATAAAGGGCCATAAGCCCCGCCAGATAAAAAACCGCAATAGCCGGAAAAGCCCTGTTCCTGTCCTCTTTTTTATAAAGATGGACGTCGGGAATAAATTTAACCTTATAGGCAATCAGCAGGTAAAGAATAGGCAGTATTGACTGCGTAACCAGGCAGATAAAGAAAACCTGCAGAGCTTTAATGGGGTCGTCTGGCATAATCCTCGGACATGCGAACGCGAAGAAAAATGCGGATACGACTACGGGGCTGGACATATCCGCCACGCTGCGTGAAAATATCCCGTACCAGCCTGACTCTTTTGACTTTGTAATCATTGTAATTACTTTCCTTCTCCCGTGAATACCTCAAGAGGTACGACGCCGCCTATAACCGCATCATAGACATTGGTAAAGTAGTCATGGACAAATAAGCCCCCTGCTATCTCACAGGTTTTTCCTTCCGGCAGTTCTATAAGCACCCTGAAAGTCGTTTCTCCTTCTTCACGGTTCCCTATGGTCTTAAGCAAGTCAACAAGAGAAATCTCTTCGCCTGTACTGGAAAGGAAGTATGTATAGGATACTGCATGGTCCCTG
>CAZAMK010000121.1:1224-4287 GCA_964486345.1 uncultured bacterium | reverse complement strand
ATCAACGCCTGCATGCGTCTCGAGGCGTCTTTCACATAAAAGAGATATTTCTGGAACTCACACCTGACGACAGAACCGATGTGTTTGAAGAACTGCCGGCAAAAGTCACCAAGCGGCTCCTTAACCTCTTGCCGCCGGAAGAATGCAAAGAAGCGATGCAGTTGCTCGGCTATCCGGAATACAGCGTCGGCAGGCTGATGACCACGGATTTTGTGGCGATACGCCCTTCATGGACCGTTTCACAGTCGCTTGAACACAACAGGAAGTTCGGGAAAGATGCCGAGACTGTCAATATAGTTTTTGTTGTTGACGAACAATGGCATCTTATTGACGATATAACCTTGAGAAAGCTGATTCTTGCCGACCCTGCGCAAAAAATTGAGAACCTGATGGACCACGAGTTTCATTCAATCCCCGCCGCGGATGACCAGGAACAGGCGGTGGAGATGATGAAAAAATACAATCTCATTGTTCTGCCGGTCGTGGATTCAAAAAAAATCCTCCTCGGAGTCGTGACGGTTGATGATGTAATTGACGTATACGAAGACGAGGTTACCGAAGATATACATAAAGGCGCCAGCGTCATACCTTTTGAGGTCAACTACACAACCGCTCCTGTATTTTCTTTATTCAGAAAAAGAATTATCTGGCTTTCCATTCTTGCCATGGCCGGATTTGTTTCGGGGAACGTTATTGCCGCATTTGAAGAAACGCTTGGTACAGTTATAGTCCTTGCTTTTTTCATCCCCGTACTTCTCGGCGCCGGCGGCAATACAGGCACGCAGTCAGCCACTTTGATAATACGTGCTCTGGTTACAGGTGACCTTACTACCAGAAAGTGGTTCAATGTCGTTAAAAAAGAGATTCTCGTGGGGCTTCTTCTCGGGATCGGGCTGGGAATTATTCTCTACGCATGGAGCTATGCATGGAAGGGCGAGCCTCTGGTAAGCCTTGTCATAGGCCTTTCCGTCATAGGCATTACCTTGTGGGCTAATCTGCTCGGAAGCCTGCTTCCTATTATTTTGAGGAAAGTGCATCTTGACCCTGCCATAGTAAGCAGTCCGCTTATATCCACCATAATGGATACTTCGGGATTGTTTATTTACTTCTCAATAGCGATGAAATTATTATAAGTCCTGCCTGTTATCTAAAATTGGGCAGGTATGCGCCGGCTTTCTTCAGTCTTTTCTGAAGTTTGCGGACATTTATTGAGCGGGAGTCCTTTTTGTCTTCAACCATTATTGTCGCCGCCATGCCTGCCGCCTGACCTGTTATGTAACAGCCGGGCATAACTCTTATGGAAGACTGCATGCAGCGGTCGGTGCTGACGCATCTGCCTGCAACCAGCACATTTTTCAGTCTTAACGGCACCAGTATTCTGTACGGAATGCCGTAACTTTTACCCTTGTCCATATATAAGGAGGTTGTTAAAAATTCTTTATGAGATTTCCTGGAGGGATTTGATTCATGTATGTCAATACGGTATGAATAACGACCTATCTCGTCCTCAAAAACGGAGCAATTTTTAAAATCGTTAAAGTTAAGAACATACTCTCTTTTGATGCGCCTTGTTTCCCTGATTCCGAGAAGGGAGGCTGTTGCCGCCAGTTCCATTTTTTCATATCCCTTCAGATATTCCATATAATATTTTTTATACTCAAGCATTGATTTCCTGCCGTGGATATACGCATGGGTGAGTGATTGTTCGTCAGTTCCGTCTATGAAAACTTTTGTCCTTACGGCAAAAAGCCCTGATTTTCCATCGCAGATTCCTTCCCTGACCACACCGTTTTTGACTGTAACGTCAACAAGTTTAGTGTAATAAGTAAATTGTACGTCCGACTCTATGAGCATTTCTTCGTAGAGTCGTTTTAACACCTCTGCTTTTATATAAACGCTGTCTTCGAGAAATGTTCCGCCGGCTTTTCTCAACCGCTCAAGTATTTCCCGACCGATACCGTCGGCAAGAAAGTTGATGCCGTCGGTAAATATCATGAAGACAGGGACAAGCCCTGCCGTTTCCATTCCTCCGCAGCAGGTATGCGTTTCGGCAAGAAATACCTTCTTTCCCTGTCTGGAAGCAATGATTGCAGAAGTGGAGCCTGCAGGGCCTCCTCCTGCAACAAATACATCAACATCATATTTTACGGGTATTTTTTTGATATAGGAAAAAGTTTTTATTTCAACCTGCTGAATTTTTGATTTTTGCCCAGTTGTCTTTCAATGTTACCGTACGGTTAAAAACCAGTTTTTCATCCGTAGCGTCAATGTCAACGCAGAAGTAACCCAGTCGTTCAAACTGGTATACTGTCCCCGGCCTTGCTCCCGCAAGGGAAGGTTCAATCCTGCATCCGGACAGCGTTTCCAGAGATTCGGGATTCAGCGTTTCCTTGAAATTCAGTCCTTCGGGAATATCAAGGGGGTTTTCTTTAAGAAACAGGGAGTTGTACAACCGTGCTTCAGCTGAAATGCAATGCGAAGCTGATACCCAGTGCAGGGTGGCTTTCACTTTTCTTCCGTCAGGCGCATCCCCTCCTTTGGTGGCGGGATCGTAGGTGCAGTGAAGTTCAATTACACTGCCGTTGTCGTCCTTAACCGAAGAAATGCATTTTATAAAATATGCATAACGCAGTCGCACCTCTCTCCCGGGCGCCAGCCTGTAGAACTTTTTCGGAGGGTCCTCCATGAAATCGTCTTTTTCTATATACAGAACCTTTGAAAACTGTATTTTTCTTGTTCCTGCCGAAGTGTCTTCGGGGTTATTTACGGCATCAAGCTCCTCTATTTTCCCCTCTTGATAATTGTCTATGACCACCTTTAAAGGCTTCAGTACTCCCATAACTCTCGGGGCGGTTTTATTCAGTGTGTCGCGGACGAAGTGTTCCAGCAGGGCTATGTCTGCGGTGCTTTCGGTTTTTGCCACACCAATTCTTGAACAGAAAAGGCGTATCGCTTCGGGTGGATATCCTCTGTGCCGCATACCGGAGATGGTCGGCATGCGCGGGTCGTCCCATCCGTTTACATGCTTCTCTTTCACGAGTTCAAGAAGCCGCCTTTTGCTCA
>CAZAMK010000121.1:0-1214 GCA_964486345.1 uncultured bacterium | reverse complement strand
CGTAAAGCGGCCTATGGTCTTCAAACTCCAGCGTGCATATGGAATGTGTAATCCCTTCTATGGAGTCAGACTGTCCGTGCGCCCAGTCGTAAGTCGGGTATATACACCATTTATTGCCTGTTCTGTGATGGCTGGTGTGAAGAATTCGGTACATCACAGGGTCGCGCATATTTAAATTTGGGGAAGCCATGTCTATTTTTGCACGAAGAACCTTTGCTCCGTTTGGGTATTTCCCTTCGCGCATTTCCGCAAACAACATGAGGTTTTCTTCTACCGTGCGATTCTTGTAAGGGCTTTCTCTGCCGGGCGCCGTAAGAGTTCCCCTGTACTCGCTTATCTGTTCCGCTGTGAGGTCGCAAACAAAGGCTTTGCCCTTCTTTATAAGTGCTACGGCGAAATCATATAACTGCTCAAAATAATCGGAAGCGTAATATTCTCTCTCTTCCCAGTCAAAGCCGAGCCATTTGATGTCTTCTTTTATGGAATTTACGTATTCTTCTTCTTCCTTTTCCGGATTGGTGTCGTCAAAACGCAGATTGCATTTGGCTCCGAATTCTTCAGCTATGCCGAAATTAAGGCAAATGGATTTTGCGTGTCCTATGTGGAGATATCCGTTGGGTTCGGGAGGGAATCGGGTATGCACTTTTTTCCCGTATCTCTCCGTCCGGAGGTCTTCTCTTATTATTTCTCTCACAAAATCGGTTTTTTTGGTCTCTTCGGTGTCCATAATTAGTTCTATCATTTTAGGAATTAACCCTAATAAAGTCAAATAATGGGTTATGTGGTAAAATATTTAAAAAGGAGCAATATGGAAAAGAACGTGAGTTTTAAAAGCGGAAGATACGCTCTTTCTGGGATTCTGCACATCCCTTCGCGGGGCAAAAAACCTTTTCCCTTCGTGGTCATGTTTCACGGCTTCGGAGGAAATAAATCGGAAAGCCATTTTATCTTTACAAAAACTGCCCGCCGCCTTGCTGAAAAAGGAATAGGAGTTTTGAGATTTGACTTCATGGGGTCGGGGGACAGCGAGGGCAGATTTCAGGATATGAGTCTTAATACAGAGATAAAAGACGGACGTAAGGCTGTTGAATTCGTTCTACGGGATAGGATATTTGATAAGAACCGGTTTGCCGTTCTCGGGCTTTCAATGGGTGCCGTAACCGCGGTATCCGTTGCCTCGGAATATAAAGCAAGGTCGCTGGTGTTATGGTCGC
>CAZAMK010000120.1:0-4324 GCA_964486345.1 uncultured bacterium | reverse complement strand
TTCGTCGCTCTTGATAAAAAACATCATTGCATCCGTGCCCGCTCCTCAAACAGACACCCGTTTCAGAAACCACCCGGCAGGGCGCTGGCAGAGATTCTGTCCTTATGGCGGAATTTTAGTGATCGATTGAATTCCTTGCCTGGTCCTTCGGTCCATAGTATAATTCTTATTTAGAATTGCGGATTTTTTACAGGGGGTAGAATGGCGTTGATTGTGCAGAAATACGGCGGAAGTTCGGTTGCCACAACGGAAAAAATAAACCGTATCGCAGAAAAAATAGTTGTGGAAAAAAGGAAAGGCAACAGTATTGTCGCCGTTGTATCGGCGATGGGCAAGACCACCGACAACCTTATAAAACTCGCAAAGGAGATTAATCCCGAACCGCCCGAGAAGGAAATGGACATACTGCTTTCCACCGGCGAGATGGTGACGGTCGCCCTGCTTTGCATGGCAATTGAAAAATGCGGGGAGGCGGCGGAGGGATTTCCCGGATATTTCGCCGGAATAAAAACCGACAGCGTTCACACGAAAGCGCGAATCCAGACCATTGAGCCGGCGAGGATAATGAAAGAACTTGAAAAAGGCAGTATCGTCGTCATAGCGGGATTCCAGGGATTGAGCCCGGATAGCGCAATAACCACTTTAGGCAGGGGAGGTTCAGACCTTACCGCGATAGCTATAGCCGCGGCGGTGAAAGCGGATGCCTGCGATATTTATACGGACGTAGACGGGGTCTTCACGGCCGACCCTAATCTCGTTCCGTCAGCAAAGCTGATACCGGAGATTTCATACGACGAGATGCTTGAGATGGCGTCAACGGGCGCAAAGGTAATGCTGTCGCGGGCGGTTGAGTTTGCAAAACGCTATAACGTCCCCTTTTCAGTCAAGTCAACCTTCGGGGAAGGAGAAGGAACCATGGTAAAAGAGATAGCTATGAAAGAAGGAACCGACGTTTCCGCAGTTTCTCTGGATGAAAAACAGGCGAAGATAACCATTTTCAGGGTGCCGGACAAGCCGGGGATATCCTCCAGAATATTCACCGCGCTCGGCAAAGAAAATATCAACGTGGACGTTATAGTGCAGAACGTAAGCAAGGATAATTTTGCCGATATCTCGTTTACCGTCAACATCACGGATGCTGAAAAGACACTAAAAATTACAAAAGAACTTGGGAAAGAACTTATGGCGGAGAATGTGATTTGCGACAGGGAGATGGCAAAGATTTCAATAATAGGCATCGGAATGATGAACCACCCCGGCGTTGCGGGAAAAATGTTCCAGGCTCTTGGGAAAGAAGGCATCAACATTGAGATGATAAGCACTTCAGAAATAAAGATTTCCTGCGTCATCAAAAAATCTGACGGTGCAAAGGCGCTTAAAGCGGTTCATAAAGAATTTATAGAATCCTGATACCGGTTTGATTTCATACATAGAGCTTTGCGTTAGTCCGCCAAAGGTTTAGTGGCGGATTGCCTGCGTCGGCCGGCTTCCTTGTGGGAGAGGTCTCCCGACCTCGAAATAATCGGCATCAGGAGATGCCTCCCACAGATATGGCGAACTCAATCCGGTATTACTTTACATTCACGTCAAATTCGTATCATTTCCCATGGCAAGACGTCCTGCGTCAGTTCGCCGAGATATGCGGACATATCTATATCCTCTTCCCTGAAGCTTTCCTCCCACAGGGAAAACCTGAAATGCTCATCCCAGTTTTCCCTCATACCGCCTTTTTCGCGGACCCTTTTAATGACGGCGGACAGACTTTCGTCTCCCCTGCCGAGAAAAGTTTCAACACAACTCATTTCATACGGGTGGAATGTGAGCCGTATGTGCCTGTTCCTCCATACGTTTTCAACCAGAAGCCGTTTTTTGGAAAGATATTCCTCCGGGGTTATAAACCTCTGCCGTTCAAAAACCGTATGCGGCTTGGGTATGAAGGTGTTGAAAGCCGCCTTGACCGACAGAATTTTTGAAAGCTCGTTTATGAGGCGTGCCGCATCAAGTATATCGGAGTCCTCTTCCCCGGGCAGTCCGAGCATAAAATACAATTTTATCTGCCTCCAGCCGCCGGCGCGGGCCTTGCGGGCAAGCTCCGCAAGCTCGCTGTCTTTTATCTTCTTGCCTATCCTGAACCGCAGGGATTCTCCGGTTTCAGGGGCAAATGTGAGAGCGGTCTTTTTTATCTCCCTGGTCTGCGTCGCCAGCTCAAAGGAAAAGGTGTCTATTCTTATTGAAGGGAATGAAAGAGTAACCTTTCTGCAGGAGAATTCCCCCAGTAGTTTTTCAAGAATCCGCTCTATTTCCGGATGGTCGCCGGAGGAAAAGGAAAGGAGTGAAAACTCTTCATAGCCGGTGTTTTTGTATGTCTGCCTTGCTATTTCAGCGATGGTTTCCGACTTTCTTATTCTAACAGGCCTCCAGCATTGTCCCGCCTGGCAGAAGAAACATCCCTGGCCGCAGCCGCGCATTATCTCAAGGGATACCCTGTCGTGTATAACTTCGGTAAGGGGCACAAGCCACTTGACGGGGGAAAAAGATTCTTCAAAATTCTTTACAAACCTCTTTTTCACTTTTTTCGCAGGAAAAGCAGGCGCATAAACACCTTCTATTCTTGAGAGCGCCTCAATCACATCTTCCCTTTTCCCGCCTTTTTTCTCTTTTAAAACTTCCGTTATCTCAAGGATAGCCTCTTCTCCCTCTCCCACCACGAAACAGTCTATAAACGCAGTCAGAGGCGCAAAGTTGAATATGCAATTCCCGCCTGCCATGACTACAGGGTCGCCTTCTTTACGCTCCGTCCGCAAAACGGGTATCCCTGAAAGTTCAAGGACGTTAAGGATGTTGGTATAGTTGAGCTCCGAAGAGACGCTGAATCCCAAAACGTCAAAGTTTCTCACAGGCTCTTTTGATTCAAGGGTAAAAAGCGGAATTTTATTTTTTTTAAGAAGCATCTCCATATCAATTTCCGGGCAGAATACCCTCTCGCATACAACGCCTTCCGTTTCGTTCAGCAGGCCGTAGATTATCCTGACGCCCAGAGAGGACATGCCGACTTCATAAATGTCGGGGTAGCACAGGGCAAATTTAACGTCTGCATCCGTGAGGGATTTACGGCAGACGTTGATTTCCCTTCCGGTATACCTGGAAGGAACCCGCACCTGCGGCAAAAGCTTTTCTATATGTCTTTCCATAATGGAATCCGTTTTAAATTGTGGTTATACGATTGTATAACGGGAACAAAGTTCCCGTATAACTATTGTATCTCCGTGGGAGGCATCTCCTGATGCCGATTATTTCAAGGTCAGCCCTCTGCATAAAATCAGTCCGGTTAAAACATTAGGGAATTTTCCTTAATATTAGCCAGCAAAACCACCGAAATAAGAGAAACCATCAGTGAGGAACCTCCGTAACTTATGAAAGGAAGGGGGATGCCCACAACCGGGAAAAGACCCATCGTCATACTTATGTTTATCACGGCCTGCGCGGCGAAAACGACAAATATGCCCGTTGCCATCAGTTTTGCAAATCTGTCCCGCGTAGAGGAAATGGTTTCCGCAACGGCTCTGAAAAACATGAAATAGATGGATAGAAGTATTATTATCCCGATAAAGCCGAGCTCCTCGGCAAGCACGCAGAAAATAAAATCCGTGTGGTATTCCGGAAGAAAAGCCAGTTTGGTCTGGGTGCCCCTCAAATATCCCCTGCCGAAAAACCCTCCGGAGCCTATCGTTATGATTGATTGTATAAGATTGTATCCCTTGCCCAGCGGGTCCCTCATGGGGTTTATGAACGTAAGTATCCTTTCCCTCTGGTAAGGTTTCATCATAAACCAGAGAATGGGGCTTGAAAATAAGCCCGCACAGAAAAGAACCACCATTTGAAGCCTGCTTGCACCCGCCTGATAGAGAATTGCGAAAAAGATTATTATGAATATGAACGCCGTGCCGAGGTCGGGCTGTTGCAGAATCAGGAGAAACGGCACTCCCATTATAATGAGACTCGCAAAAAAGACGGGGAACCGCCTTACATCCCTCTCGGCGAAGTATGAGGAAAGAGCTATCACGGTTATCAGCTTTGCAAACTCCGACGGCTGAAAGTTAAAAAGGCCTATTCTTATCCATCTTGACGCACCGCTGACCTTGCCTGAAAAAAACACCGCCAGCAGAAGCGGAAGCATTATAAGATAAAGTACCGGGGCAATCTTCCTGAAATCCCGATAGTCAATTTTTTTGACGAATATCGCTATAGCCGTTGCGGCTACAAGCCATATGCACTGTTTCAGGAAAATGCCTTCCCTCATCAAAACGCCCTTTGACGCGCTGAA
>CAZAMK010000119.1:0-4350 GCA_964486345.1 uncultured bacterium | reverse complement strand
AGGAGATAGACGAAAGGAACAGGCAGGTGGGAAGGAATGAATCTTCAGGATATGACAACCATTGCAGGGATTTGGCGGCGGAAGAGGCGGCAAGATTTGAGGGGGAAGGCAGAAAGCCTGTTTTGCGGTTCAGGTTTCCGCAGAAGACCGTTAAAGTAAACGACCTGATAAGGGGAGAAGTCGCTTTTGAAGGCGAGCATATACCCGATTTTGTCATTATGAAGCCCGACGGCATGCCTGTCTTCCACTTTGCCGTGGTTGTTGATGATTATCTGATGAAAATTACGCACGTTGTCAGAGGCGAAGACCATCTTTCAAATACGCCGAAACACATAATGCTCTTTGAGGCGCTCGGAGCGCCTGTACCGCAGTTTGCGCACATGTCCATGACTCTGGGCCCGGACAAGACGCGCTTGAGCAAGAGGCACGGAGCGACTTCCGTAAGGGCATATAAAGACGAAGGTTATCTTCCCGAGGCGTTTTTCAACTACATATCCCTGCTCGGCTGGGGGGCTGAAAACAGCCAGGATATATTTTCAAAGGAAGAGCTCATGCAGGAATTTTCAATAGAGTGCTGCCATAAGCCACGCGCGGTTTTTGACCCTTAAAAGTTTGTGTGGTTGAATGGCTATTACATTACAAAAACGACTCCGGAAAGGATTCTGGAGCTGTCAAAACCTTTTCTGGAAAAAGCCGGCGTTATAAAAGACGGATTGTCCGCAGAGCAGTCCGCATATCTTGAAAAAGCTGTTGCCCTTGAGCAGGAGAAGATAAAACTGCTGAAGGAAGTTCCTTATCATATCGGTTTTTTTGTCAAAAATCCCGACTACGAAGAGAAAGCTGTCAATAAATACCTGGCGGAAACCGGCAAAAAGGTTCTCTCGGAGCTTCTTCCCGCTCTTGAAGGGTGCGCGGACTGGACAGTTGTCTGGCTGGAAGGGGCGGTAAGGCGGTTTTGCGAAGAGAAGGGATACAAGCCGGGGGACGTTTTTCATCCTGTCCGCGTGGCTGTCAGCGGCAAGACAAAGGGTCCGGGACTTTTTGAGATGCTTGAGCTCCTCGGCAGGGAAAAAGTGATAGAAAGGATAAAAAAGTGGTTATAAAGAAAAATCATGACCCCTCACAGATTGTCAAATGGAAAAGAGGGAAGTTTTTAACTATACGCTAAACGCTACACGCTATACGCCAGATGGTTCGGGGTAAAGGAGCAGGCATGATTACCAGAGAAAAATGCGAAGAGCTGAAAAAGAAATCACTTGATATGCTGAAAAAGACAGGTATAGTTATCACGGAGAAAGAGTATAAAGAGATGGAAATCGCAGATTTCGGCTTGGGGATGCCTGAAATACTCGGGCTGGAAATTGTTGTATATGAAAACAATGACCGCTACTGTGCAAAGGAACTTATACTTCTGCCGCGGCAGACCTGCCCTGAACACAGGCATCCTTCGGTTTCCGGAAAGCCGGGCAAACAGGAGACGTTCAGGTGCAGGTACGGGGAAGTCTATCTTTATATTCCAGGGGAAAAGGCAGAAAATCCGAAAGCGGTGTTGAAAGAGAGAAAAGAATATTTCACCGTATGGAATGAGATAATATTAAAATCGGGTGAACAGTATACGCTTAAGTCCGATACCCTGCACTGGTTTCAGGCAGGAGACGGGGGAGCGATAGTCTCGGAATTTTCTTCAACCAGTTCCGACGACACGGACATTTTTACCGACCCATGGATAAAGAGGGTAGAGTGATAAATTTTCCTCCTCGCTGTTTGTCATTGCGAGGAGTAGAACGACGAAGCAATCTCCGCATTGTTTGTCATCCCTGTCCCTGTCTAATACATACAGGGATAAACTTAGCAGGGATCCAGAAAGAAAAGTGGTTGTGGATTCCTGCCTAAAACATGCAGGAATGACAACAAACGTCGGTTAGGATGAAAATGAAAATTTACAATACCTTAACGAGGAAGAAAGAAGAGTTCAAGCCTATCAAAGAGGGCAGTGTCGGACTTTATACCTGCGGGCCTACCGTCTATGACCTAGCGCACATAGGCAATTTTAGGGCGTACATATTTGAAGACCTCCTGCACAGGTATTTGGAATACGGCGGATATAAAGTATTAAGAGTGATGAACATCACGGATGTTGACGACAAGACCATCGCCGGATGTGAGAAAGAGAGCGTGAGTTTAAAGGAATATACGGACAGGTATCTCAACGCGTTCCTTGAGGACATGAAAACCCTGCGGGTGAAAATGCCTGATTACCTGCCGAGAGCTACCGAACATATCCCCGAAATGGTAGCACTTGTGAAGAAACTGCTGGAGAAGGGATATGCGTACGAAAAAGACGGAGCAGTCTATTTCAGCATAGCAAAGTTTTCCTCTTACGGGAAGATGGCTGGTATAGATCTTTCCGAAATAAAGCCAGGGGCAAGGGTGGACGTGGACGAATACGAGAAAGAGGATGTGCGCGATTTTGCGTTGTGGAAAGAAGAAAAAGAAAGTGTTTTTTGGGATACCGAACTCGGCAGGGGAAGGCCCGGATGGCACATAGAGTGTTCCGCAATGAGCATGAAATATCTGGGAGAGAGTTTTGACATCCACACCGGCGGAGTTGACAACATCTTCCCGCATCACGAGAACGAGATTGCCCAGAGTGAGGCGGCGACCGGTAAAAAGTTTGTGAACTACTGGATGCACTGCGCCCATCTTCTGGTGAACGGCGAAAAAATGTCAAAGTCAAAGGGCAATTTTTACACCTTGAGGGATATACTTAAAAAGGGGTATAACCCCGTTGCCGCAAGGTATCTCCTGCTCTCCGCCCATTACAGGGACCCTCTTAATTTTACGGAGAAGGCGCTCAAGCAGGCTGAAAATACCGTGAGCAATTACAACGCCTTTTACCAGTCCCTTGATTTCTGCAAATCCGGAGAGGCCAATAAAGAGATAAAAGCAGATATACAAAAAGCGCGGTCGGAGTTTACGGCCGCCCTTGCCGACGACCTTAACATATCGGCCGCCCTTGCCGGAATCTTCAACCTTATAAAAACCGTAAACATAGCCGTTTCCGAAGGAAACTTCGGATCGGAAGATGCAGGAGAAGTAAAGGGTTTTCTTGAGGAGATAGACAGCATTCTGGTCATACTGGAGAAGGAAGAGATAAAATTGTCGGAAGAACAACAGAATCTGATAAAAGAAAGGGAGCAGGCAAGGAAAGAGAAGGACTTTAAGAAATCGGACGAGATAAGGGAGATTTTTAAGTCGCAGGGCATTATTCTTGAAGACACACCATACGGAACCCGTTGGAAAACAATCAGAAAATGATAATTTCTAAACGCTATACGCTAAACGCTATACGCTCGGGTATTACCCTTCTTGAAATACTTGTTGTTATGGCGATTATCGCTCTTCTCACGTCAATTGCAACGCCGGCATTCAGAAACGCCAGGTGCCGCGCTATGGCGGTAAAGACAGAGTCCGTTATCGCTTCCATTGAGGCGGCGCTCTCAATGTACGGAACGGATTTCGGCGATTATCCCGGCTTTGAAGGAGAGGGGACGGGGAATCTCGTTGAGCTTCTTCAGGGGCCTGTTGAAAGCAGGTTCTGGAAAGGTCCGTATATGAGGTTTAAAACAGCGGATATTGACGGAAAGAAAAATATTCTTGATTCGTGGAAAACGCCTCTTTATTACAGATATCCCCAGGATGTACATACAAACGTCCCTTACATGATTATCTCTGCCGGGCCGGATAGAAAGTTTGGTACGGAGGATGACATCGGTAACTGGTAACAACCAATTTGACTTTACGCAGATAGTTTTGCGTTTAGTCCGCCAAAGTTTTAGCGGCGGATTGACTGCAAAATCCCCCCATGCCCCCCTTTTTCAAAGGGGGGATACAACATTTCCCTCCTTTAGCAAAGGAGGGGTAGGGAGGATTTAAGCTTGCCCTGAATTTATTTCAGGGATTAGGGGTGCAGTGAAAACAATATATAAATTTTTCCTGACGGTGGTTTTAATTTCCTGCTTTTTTTTCGCAGGGGAATTGTATCCGTCGCCGCTCCTTCCCACGGTTATCAAGCCACGCAACACTGCCAAAGAGGGAGAGCCCTTCAGTTTTGCCGTTGCAGGGGACAGCCAGCCGCAGGGCGAATCGGGAGAACAGCCGGAGGTTTTAAAAAAAATAATAGAGGAGATAAATAAATCCGGCGCCGCTTTCCTTGTTCATCTCGGAGACAAGATACACGGGAGCAAAGACATAAACATAGTCAGGCGGCAGTACGGGGAATATCAAGATGTTATCGCGAAACTGAAAATACCCGTTTATACCGTTGTGGGCAATCATGATGTAAGCGGG
>CAZAMK010000118.1:981-4356 GCA_964486345.1 uncultured bacterium | reverse complement strand
AACGAAATGTATGCACATACTTTGAGGAAGCCGACGACGAAGCCAACGATGCTATGTTTATTATGAAATCAATTCGGTACCAATAATTGCATTTTGGAGGGGCCGGGTGTAAAATTAAGAGTTATGCCCAAAACATCGTTTTTCATAGCAGGGACGCGGGTGACGGTAAAAGAGGGAAACATTGCGGAAGAGCATGTTGACGCCGTCGTCAATGCCGCCAACAACCGCATGATTATGGGGGGCGGCGTAGCCCTCGCCATAAAGAGAGCGGGGGGAGACATCATTGAAAAACAGGCGATGGAAAAAGCACCCGTTAGGGTAGGGGAGTCGGTCTATACCTGCGGGGGAACCCTTCCCGCAGAATATGTGATACATTCGGCCACCATGGGGATGGATTTCAGGACGGATGCGGAGAAGGTGAGGAAATCCGCGGCAAGCGCTTTATCAACGGCAGGCACGCTGAAAATTTCCTCAATCGCTTTTCCCGCCCTGGGGTGCGGAACCGGAGGGCTGTCCCCTGAAATGGTGGCGGACATAATGATTGAAGAAACGATGAGATGCCTGTCGGCAAAAGGGTCATTGAAAGATATAAGGTTTGTCCTGTACGACAGAAAAACATTTAACGTTTTCTGCGCACAGGCTGAAAAATATCTTGTAAATATGACTCAGAAAACATACATGAATCCCGTTCCCACGGTTGATATAATAATAGAGATGAGAGGGGGAGGCATCGTACTGGTTAAGAGAAAAAACTATCCTTACGGATGGGCTATGCCCGGGGGCTTCGTGGACTACGGGGAAAGCCTTGAGGATGCGGCGGCGAGAGAAGCAAAGGAAGAAACGGGGCTGGACGTTGCCGGACTGGAACAGTTCCATACTTATTCCGCTCCGGGAAGAGACCCGCGGCATCATACGATATCAACCGTCTTCACTGGGAAAGGCAGAGGGGAATTGAAAGCGGATGACGATGCTGAAGAAGCAGAGATTTTCACCGAGAATAATCTCCCCCCTGATTTTGCCTTTGACCACGGGGAGATAGTGAAAGAGTATTTCAGGAAGATTAAATCATAAGTAACGAAGTTATGAACTTACGGAGTTAATTATTATGAACAAAACGATATTAAGCGGGATGCGTCCGACGGGACCATTGCACATAGGGCATCTTTTCGGAGCGCTCGCAAACTGGAAAAAACTTCAGAATGAAGGGTATAACTGCTTCTACATGATTGCCGATTACCATGCGTTGAGCACGGAATACGCCTCAATGGGCAACGTGAAAAATTATGCGGAAGAGGTGGCGATGGACTTTATAGCCGCAGGGCTTGACCCGGAGAAATCCACGATATTCGTGCAGTCCATGGTGCCGGAGCACGCCGAACTGCACCTGATTTTTTCAATGATAGTCCCGACGCCGTGGCTTGAAAGGAACCCTGTTTACAAGGAGCAGAAAAAACAGCTCATAGCAAAGGACCTGAACACTTACGGATTTCTGGGATATCCGGTTCTTCAGGCGGCTGACATCCTTATATACAAGGCGAAATACGTTCCCATAGGGATAGACCAGGCTCCTCACGTTGAACTGACACGCGAGATAGCCAAAAGGTTCAATTATATTTACGGAGAAACGTTTCCCGTGCCGGAAGTGCTGTTGACCGAGACGCCTAAAATTCCCGGGACGGATAACAGAAAAATGAGCAAGTCCTATGATAACTGCATCTATCTCAAGGATACGCCGGAAATAATCAGGGAGAAAACAAGCAAGATGTTCACCGACCCGAAAAGGATATACAAAAAAGACCAGGGGCATCCGAAAACCTGTCCCGTATTCAGTTATCATAAACTTTTCAACGCCGGCAGGGCAGGGCGTATAGAAAAGGACTGCAGGGGCGCGATCATAGGGTGTACCGAGTGTAAAAAGGAAATCGGAGAGGCGCTCGCTCTTTATCTGAAGGATATCAGGGATAAAAGAAATGTGCTGGCGAAAGACAGGAATGCATTGTGGAAAATACTCAATGCGGGAGCTGAAAAAGCGAGAAAAACAGCGCTCGCAACGATTAACGAAACAAAGATCAAAACAGGATTGAAATATGGATAAGAGCATAGGGAAAAACGTCAGGGAGGGAATTAAGAGGATTGCGCCGTACGTTCCGGGGAAACCCATGGAGGAACTGCAGAGGGCGTACGGGCTGGATATTGAAAAAATCATAAAGCTGGCGTCAAATGAAAACCCCATGGGCCCGTCCCCCAGGGCGGTTGAGGCGGTCAGGAACTGCGCGGGAAGAATATCCAGATACCCGGAAAGTTCGGGATATTACCTTACAAATAAGCTTGCAAAAACTCTGGGAGTTTCGCCGGACAACATTATCCTCGGAAGCGGCTCCAGCGAGATAATTTCAATGGCGATGGAGATTTTCATAAATCAGGGGGAAGAGGTGATTTACCCCACTCCGTCTTTCCTTGTTTACAGAATACTTGCCTGTAAGATAGGGGCCGTGCCGGTTGAAATTCCGCTTAAAAGCGATTTCTCCTACGACATGGATATGTTCCTCAACAGGATAACGAAAAAGACAAAGGTCATAATACTCTGCAATCCCAATAATCCTACAGGCACGGTAATTCACAAAGAGCAGCTGAAAAATTTCATGGCGAAAGTTCCTGACGGAATACTTATCATCTCCGACGAGGCCTACAATGAATACGTTGAAAATGAAGATGCAGGCACGGCGTTTCCGTACTTTCAAGAGAAGAACGTCGTCATAGCAAGAACATTTTCAAAGATTTACGGACTTGCGGGCTTGAGGATAGGCTACGGAACCGCGAAAAGCGATATTGCCGGATTTATGGAGAGAATACGACCTCCGTTCAATACGACGATACCTGCGCAGGAGGCCGCCATTGCGGCTCTTGACGACAAAGAGTATGTGGAAAAATCTTTTAAAAACAATGCAGAAGGCAAGCGCTATCTTTACGGCGAGCTTAAAATACTCGGCATAGAACATTTCCCAACGGAGGCTAATTTTATACTGTGCAGATTCAAAACAGGCGCCGCAGAGATAATAAGCAAACTTGAAAAGAAAGGCATAATTATCAGAAACATGGAGGGCTTGGGGACGGGATACGCAAGGATTACCATCGGCACGCCCCCTGAAAACGCCGCGCTGATAAACGCTTTGAGGAAAGTTATTAAAGAAAGCGTAGAGCGTTTAGCGTAGAGCGTATAGGGAAAGATTAAAGAAAGCGTAGAGCGTTTAGCGTAAAACGTTTAGGAAAGACTTTCAGGATAAAAAAAGCAGTGAATCCCCCTTAAATTCCCCCTTTGTCAAAGGGGGAGACAGGAGGGATTTGGACAAGGGGGCAAAATGTCTAACCGACTGA
>CAZAMK010000118.1:0-962 GCA_964486345.1 uncultured bacterium | reverse complement strand
TAGCGACGGTAAGGCAGGCGAGAAGGGGAAATACACCCGACCCTGTCCATGCCGCCGTACTGTGCGAACTCGCGGGATGCGATTCAATCGTCTGCCATTTGAGGGAAGATAGAAGGCATATACAGGACAGGGACGTTTATCTCCTCAAACAGGCGGTTAAAACCTATCTTAACCTTGAAATGGCGCTGTCGGATGAAATAGTGAAGATTGCTCTGGACGTAAAACCCTATCAAGTAACCTTCGTGCCTGAAAAACGGGAGGAGCTGACTACGGAAGGCGGCCTGGATGTTATAAAGAATTTTGAAAAAATACGCGGCAATGTGAAAAAATTTGCAAAAAAGGGGATACGAGTCAGCCTTTTTATAGAGCCTGACATGAAACAGATAGCGGCAAGCGAAAGGACCGGCGCCGGATTCATAGAAATTCATACGGGCCGGTATGCGGATGCGAAAACCGAACAGGAGATTCAGCGCGAACTGGAAAAAATATCGGATGCCGCAGAATATGCATTATCTATGAACCTGCGGGTAAATGCGGGCCACGGACTGGACTATAAGAATACTCCCGCAATATGCGGGATAAAAGGGATTGAGGAGCTGAATATCGGATACAGCATTATAGGCAGGGCGGTTTTCACCGGCCTTGAAAATGCAGTTAGGGAAATGAGGGAAGTGATAAAAGAAAGCGTAGAGCGTTTAGCGTAGAGCGTATAGGGAAAGACAAAAGAAAGCGTAGAGCGGGTAGCGTAGAGCGTTTAGGGAAAGATTAAAGAAAGCGTAGAGCGTATAGGGAAAGCACATAAGCAAAGGGGATAAATGAAAAAGAAAATAATTGATGCGTTCAAAGAGCCGGTAAGGACACAGGAAAATTTTATCAATCTTCTCATAGGAGGCGTTTTGACGTTAATCCCTGTGGTCAATTTCATATCCATGGGCTTCCTCGGCACAAAACTCAAAAAAAAT
>CAZAMK010000117.1:0-4359 GCA_964486345.1 uncultured bacterium | reverse complement strand
TGCCGCAACCACACCTTCAATAACATCTTCAATGCCGGGAAGGGATAGATGCTCGGTGGGCGTAACGTAGCAGATATAATCCGCACCGTGCCACCCTGCAACAGCCGCCCCTATTGCGGACGTTATATGGTCGTATCCGGGCGCTACGTCCGTCACCAGCGGGCCGAGTACGTAAAACGGGGCGCCCATGCATATCCTCTTCTGAAGAAGAACGTTCGCGGGAATCTGGTTTATGGGTATGTGGCCGGGACCCTCTATGATAACCTGCACGCCTCTCTCCCACGCCCTGCGCGTGAGTTCTCCGAGAGTCAGAAGCTCGTCAATCTGTGAACTATCTGTGGAGTCGGTAAGCCCTCCTGGCCTCATGCCGTCCCCCAAACTCAATATAAGGTCGTATTTTTTCGCTATATCCAGCACCCTGTCAAAATGTTCGTAGAGAGGGTTTTCTTTTCCCCTTGCAATCATCCAGCTTATGAGGAAAGCGCCGCCCCTGCTGACCACCATCGTCTTGCGCGGATTTTTCTTGAGCCGTTCAAGGGTGGAAAGCGTAATGCCGCAGTGGAGCGTGGCGAATGAAACCCCGTCTTCCGCATGCTTCTCAATTACCTCAAAAAGCTTGTCCGGCTCCATCTTTGTCAGAGCGCCCTTTTCCTCTATGGATTCAATTGCCGCCTGGTATATGGGAACGGTTCCTACGGGAACGGGGCTTCTCTGAACAATCGCCTTTCTTATCTTGTCAATATCCCCGCCGGTGCTCAAGTCCATAATCGTATCGGCTCCGAACTTGCAGGCCGCTTTCATTTTCTCAATCTCCGAGCCGGCATCTGCGATATCCGGCGAAGTCCCTATGTTGGCGTTGATTTTAATTCTCAATCCCTCGCCTATTCCGAGATACGTGTTTTTGTGCTTCAAAATCACTACACGGCCTTCGGCAACCCTTTCCGCAAGCTGTGCCGGTTCAACCTTCTCCCGTCCCGCCACGTATTTTACACCCCTGCTGATGACACCTTTTACGGCCGATTGTTTTTCCAGCATGTAATTTACTCCGGTATGTTTATCGTCTTATTATTCAAGCACCGCTCCGGTATTCGCGGACTTCACCATCCTCGCATACCTTGAAAGAACGCCTTCAAGTTTTTTCTGCGGCAGTTTGTATTCTTTTTTTCTTTTTTCAATCTCCGCCTTGTCCACCTTCAGGTCAAGTCTCCTGTTCTTTATGTCTATCTCTATAATGTCGCCGTCTTTAACGAGGCCTATCGGGCCTCCGTCGGCCGCTTCAGGGCTTACATGCCCTATGCACGGGCCTCTTGTGCCTCCGGAGAACCTGCCGTCGGTAAGAAGGGCAACCTTCTCTTCAAGACCCTTCCCCTGTATAACGGAAGTAATTGAAAGTCCTTCCCTCATGCCCGGGCCGCCTTTCGGACCCTCATATCTTATCACTATAACGCCTTGTTTTACCTTGTCGTTAATAACCGCTTCCATAGCCGGTTCCTCTGTATCAAAAACTATCGCTTTTCCCGAAAACTTCATCATGGACGGTGAAACCGCAGATTGTTTCACAACCGCACCGTCGGGAGCCAGTGAACCGCGCAAGATTGCGATGCCGCCCTCTGCGGAATAGGGCGAATCTGCGCTTCTTATTACATCCCTGTTCCAGATGCGCGCGCCGTCAACGATATCTTTAATTTTTTTTCCGCTCACGGTATCAACGTCAGTTTTTAGAAGGCCTTTTCCCGACAGCTCCTTCATGACAGCAGGAATGCCTCCCGCCGCATCAAGGTCCTGCATGTGCTGTTTTGACGCAGGAGAGATTTTACAGATATTAGGCGTGGTCCGGCTCAACTTGTCAAAAACATCCAGGTCCAGGGCGATTCCCGCCTCCCTCGCTATTGCCGGAAGATGCAGAACTGTGTTAGTGGAAGCCCCTATAGCCATGTCTACGGTTATGGCGTTTTTAAACGCATCTTCGGTCGCTATATCCCTTGGTTTGATATCTTTCTTCACCAACTCCATAACTTTCATCCCCGCAGTTTTGGCAAGCCTTATCCTTTTTGCCGTAACTGCCGGTATTGTGCCGTTTCCCGGCAGGGCGAGTCCGAGCGCTTCGCTTAAGCAGTTCATTGAGTTTGCGGTAAACATCCCCGAACAACTTCCCGCCCCAGGACATCCTTCCTCTTCAAGAATCTTAAGGGCATTCTTATCCATATCTCCCTTGCCCGCGCGCCCCACTCCTTCAAAAACGGATATAAGGTCTATCGGCTCTCCGTTGGGAAGATGTCCGCACAGCATAGGCCCTCCGCTTATGATTAATCCGGGGATGTTGACTCGGAGAAGCGCCATCAGCATTCCGGGTATAATCTTATCGCAGTTGGTTACCATCACCACTCCGTCAAACTGGTGCGCCTGTAGCATTATCTCCACTGAATCAGCGATAGTCTCCCTTGATACAAGGCTGTAATGCATACCGTGGTGCCCCATCGCTATTCCGTCGCATACTCCTATCGTCCCGAACTCTATCGGAGTTCCGCCCGCCATTCTTATACCCGCTTTCACGGCCGCGCTGATATTATTGAGATGTATGTGTCCCGGGACTATCTCGTTAGCCGAATTTGCAACTGCGATAAGCGGCCGCGCAATCTCTTCGTCCGTCAATCCGATGGCTTTCAAAAGAGACCTGTGCCCCGCCCTTTCAATACCCTTTTTTATATTATCGCTTCTCATGTCTCCCCCCTGTAAAAGCGTATAGCGTTCAGCGTGGAGCGTTTAGTTGAAAACTTTTGGTTTTATTGCTTTTCCTATACGCTATACGCTATCCCCTATACGCCGTCTTTTTATATCGCCATCATGTTTATTATGTCAAGATATCCGTACGGCATTAATTTTGAACAGGAAACAACCCTTTTCAAAGGCACGCGGACAATCTCACTGCCCCTTATCCCCACCATAAACGGATACTTTCCTTCCATCAATGTTTCAACGGCCGCTTTGCCGAACTGCGCTGCAAGCACCCTTGTAAGATAGGTTGGGCTTCCTCCTCGCTGGATGTAGCCGAGAACCGAATAGCGTATCTGCTTTTCCGGAAACTGCTTCTGAAGAAAAGCGGTGAGTTCTTCCGCCTTTCCGGCGCCTTCCGCAAGAATGATGATTGAACTCGATTTGCCTTTCTTTTCCTGCTCTTTAAGAAGGCGGACAACCTTTTCTCCTTCCATCTTTATCTCCGGAACAATCACTATTTCAGCTCCGCAGGCAACCGCAACCTCAATCGCAAGATTTCCCTTTTCCCTGCCCATCACCTCAATCACGAAGGTCCTCTCGTGACTGGTGGCGGTATCCCTTATGTTGTCCACGGCGGAAACTGCAGTATTTACCGCCGTATCAAACCCGACGGTAAAGTCCGTGCCGTAAATATCGTTGTCTATGGAAGCGGGTATGAGCACCACGGGAAAATCAAAATCAGAGGAAAGCGCATAAGCCCCCCTTGCAGACCCGTCACCGCCTATGACAACGAGCCCTTCTATATCTTCCTCGGCAAGGTTCCGGCGGCATTTTTCCCTCACGTCTTTTTCTTTGAACTGCGGAAACCTCTTGGTTTTCAGAAACGTGCCGGATTTGTTTATAATTCCGCTTACGCTCCTTGAGTCAAGTTTCAGGAATGCCTTTTCATAAATCCCGCAGTAACCCCTTTCAATGCCGGACACTTCCAATCCGTATGAAAGCGCCGTCCTGACAGCCGCCCTTATCGCGGCGTTCATGCCGGGCGCATCTCCGCCCGTCGTAAGCACTCCTATTTTTTTCATCATTCTATTTTTCTCTTTTCGTTCCTGCTTTTTGTTTTTCCCGATTCCCATGTCCCGAATCCCGGTCTTTAAGCTTTCCCGTTACTGCAGAGAAGCTCGCATTTTGCAATGTACATCTTCTTCAACTCTTCCCTCGCAGGGCCGAGATATTTTCGCGGGTCAAATTCCTTCGGGTTTTCAGCCATATATTTTCTTATCATAGCTGTCATTACCAGCCGTCCGTCAGAATCTATATTGACCTTGCACACATTCGTTTTAACCGCTTTCTTTATCTGATCTTCGGGAATGCCGGCGGTATTTTCCATCTTTCCGCCATATTGATTTATTATATCCACATATTTTATCAGAACCGACGAAGCGCCGTGAAGGACTATGGGGAATTTTGGAAGCCGCCTTTCGCATTCCTCAAGGATGTCAAATCTCAAGGGAGGAACGGACTCGCCGGGTTTTACCTTGAACTTATATGCGCCGTGTGAAGTTCCGATTGAAATTGCCAGGCTGTCAACTCCCGTACGCTGGACAAAATCCTGTACGTCTTCCGGCCTCGTGTAATGCGTTACCT
>CAZAMK010000116.1:0-4369 GCA_964486345.1 uncultured bacterium | reverse complement strand
CAAGCTCTCTGTTTTTCTGCTCCATCTGCAGCATTTTGGTTTCCAGCTTGCGTATAAGGGCCGCATTATACTGTTTCAGGTAGACGGATTCTTCTTCGCTTGACGGTTCAGCGGGTATCTCTCTGCCGGAAGTCTTGTGCACATGTTTTATGGCTTCTCTGATTACCTTGAGAAAATCCTCCGGTTCATGAGGTTTCACGAGGAATTCGTCCGCCCCGAGGCTTAACGCAAACTCGCGGTCCTGTTCATGTATGTATGTGGCTGTATAGAAGATAAAGGGGATGGATTTGAGCCGCTCGTCTTTCCTCCATTCGCGGCAGAGTGTAAACCCGTCCATAACCGGCATGAGAATGTCGCTGATAATCAGGTCCGGAGGATTTGTTTTCGCTTTTTCCAGCGCTTCGCTTCCGTCGTAGGCGGCAACCGTTTCATATCCGTTTCCCTCAAGGAAAACTTTGAGCTGATAGATGTTCTGCTCGTTATCGTCAACAATCAGTATCGTCATTTTTAGTCCCTCCGCCGGGCTTGATATACTTTTCTACTTCATCTTTGAAAGTGTCGGGATTTATCGGCTTTTCTATGTAGCCCGTGCATCCCGCCTCAATGGTGCGCTCCCTGTCGCCCGGCATGGCGTAAGAGGTAACGGCGACAATCGGCGTTTCTTTTAGAGCCGGATTCCGTCTCAATGCCCGCGCAACCGCATAACCGTCTATCTCTGGCAGTTGTATGTCAAGAAGCACCAAATCCGGTTTAATCTGGTTTGCCATGGCAATGCCTTCCGTACCGTCCCTGGCGGATTCAATCTCAAAGCCGCTCCGCTCCAGCAAGAATGTGGCAAGGTAAAGATTCTGCTCGTTGTCCTCAATGATTAGAATGGTTTTTTTCATGGTTTCCTTTCTGGAGAAAGGGCAGGGCGAGGGTAAAAGCGCTCCCTTTTCCCCATTCGCTTTCCACCGTAATGGAGCCGCCGAGGCGTTCCGCCAGGCGCTTGCAGATTGACAATCCAAGCCCCGTTCCTTCATACTGCCTCGCAATGCCCGTGTCCAGCTGGCTGAAAGGCTGAAATAATCTCTCCATGTTTTCCGGCTTAATGCCGATTCCGGTATCGGTTACGCGTATTTTAATCTCGTTTTTTTCCGTATAGGCGTCCACTTGCACCTTGCCTTCCTCGGTAAACTTTATCGCATTGCTCAAGAGATTCATTAAAATTTGTTCAACCCGCCGCCGGTCGCTGTTAATCCGGCTTATATCCGGAGAGATATTTGCAATCAGCACCAGGCGTTTGCTTTCCGCCATTAGCCTCACCGTCTGCACAACCTTTTGAATGGATTCGGCGATGTCAAAGGTTTCATTGGCGACGTCTATCTGCCCCGCCTCTATTTTGGAGATGTCCAGCACGTCGTTTATAAGCGACAGCAGATGCTGTCCGCTGTTTTTGACCATGAGAAGCTGTTTGTTTTGCTCTTTATTCAAAGGTCCGGCCATGCCTTGCAGGAGCAGTCCGGTAAAACCGATAATTGAGTTAAGCGGGGTGCGCAGTTCGTGCGACATGCTGGCAAGGAATGCCGATTTTGTCCTGTCAGCCGCTTGTGCGGCATCTCTGGCTTTTATCAATTCGGTGTTTGTTTTGGATAATTCTTCCGTGCGCTCCTCAACCTTTTTTTCCAGAGTTTCCGCATATTTCTGCAGTTCTTTGTACAGATAAGTGGTCTCCTGGTTGCTCAAATCCAGTAGTCGCGTGCGCGACCGCACCTGGCGTTTCAGCGACCTGTTCCACAGAAAACCCAACAATATTATCCCGGCCAGAAATATTCCGAGCCCTTTAAGCCACATGGGGAATGCGGGGATAATCTCTTCGGAGGTCCAGTGGCGCAATGACCGGTAATAAACCGAATTTGAATTTTTCTTGAACTGAACGAGGTTTTTATCAATGACTTTGAGCAATTCCGTATTTTTGCCTTTGGGAGCCGCAAAAAAAAGGCGGTTGGGATTGAATATGACGGCTGTGTCTTCAAGACCGTATTTGCCGGCGTTCCTTGCTCCGTAAAAACGATTGCTTATGACCGCGTCAACATCTCCCTGCTTTACCGCGTTAAACGCATCTTCCATGCTTTTGAAAGAGATGATTGAAACGGTTATGTCAAATCCTGAATGGAACTGTTCAAAAAGTTCCTGTTGCACCGAGCGTTCCAGAACCGCAATGCGCTTGCCGTCAAGGTCAAGCAGTGAGCGGATGCCGCTTCCTCGGCGGGCATATATCTGAAACCAGTCGGATAATACCGGTTCGCCGTTGAATGAAAAGGTTTCTTCGCGGGATTTGCTGTATCCCACATCAGGCATAAGGTCTATTTCTCCTTTTTCAAGCCGTTCAAGTCCCTCGCTCCACGTGCCGCGCACAAATTTCAGCGACCATCCTTCTTCCTCTGCGATTGCTTCTATTATATCAACAAAAATACCTTCCGGCTGTCCTGCATCTGATATGGCAATCTTGGGGCTGTTCTGGTATACGCCCACGCGCACAGTCTGTTCCGCCCTTATTGCGTTTGAGGAAAAAATGATGAACAGGAGTCCTGTAAGCAGGTTTCTCAAAGGGATTGTATTTAGCAGATGTCCAACGATTTTATGAAGGGTTCTCGGATGTTCAGACAGAAGAATTTTTGGCATAAGCATGGTTGCTTTGCGTTGGACCGCATTGTGCATGGGATGCTTATTTCCGGCTTTAGTTGTCTACGAAAACTTTAACATATTGCCGTTGTTTGTCAAAAAAAGAGCTTCATATGGAAAATTGTTTGAACTATCGGCGTCCGGAGCCGCCCAGAATGCCTCCGAGCGCACCCCTGATTATTCTCCTGCCTATTTCGCTTCCCACTGTGCGCACGGTCTGTTTTGCCAGCGTCTCCACCATTCCCTGCCGCTTTTTTGTGCCCCACAGCAGGTCTCCGACCATTCCGCGTTCGGCTGGTTTTTCCGCTTGTTTTACACTGGGCTCTGCCTGTTTTTGCTCCGCCATCCTGCGGTTGAGAATCTCATAAGCGGAATCCCTGTTTACGGGCGTGTCGTATTTTCCCGCTATGGGACTGCGCGCCCTCACTGCACTGCGCTCTTCCGTAGAGATGGTACCCATTCTGCACCGCGGGGGGCATATTAAGGTACGCTCCACCGGCATAGGTACGCCTTTGTCCTGAAGCGTAGAGACCAGCGCTTCTCCCACGGCAAGCTGTGATATCACTTCCGCAACGTCAATTTTGGGGTTCGGAACGAAGGTTTCCGCGGCTGTCCTGACCGCCTTCTGGTCGCGGGGGGTATAAGCTCTTAAAGCGTGCTGTATGCGGTTGCCTATCTGTCCGAGTATTTCGCCCGGCACGTCGTCGGGAAACTGTGAGCAGAAATACACGCCGACACCTTTTGACCGGATGAGGCGTACAACCTGTTCCACGCGTTCTTTAAGAGCAGGGGGCGCATCGTCAAACAAAAGGTGCGCTTCGTCAAAGAAGAATACCTGCCGCGGTTTATCAAGGTCTCCGACTTCCGGAAGATTCTCATACAATTCGGATAAAAGCCATAAGAGGAAGCTTGAATAAAGTCTCGGTTTCAGAATAAGCTTGTCCGCGGCAAGGATGTTGATGATGCCTCGTCCGTTCAGGTCGGTGCGCAGGAAGTCATTCAGCTCCAGCGCCGGTTCTCCGAAGAATGCTATTCCTCCCTCCCTTTCAAGCGGAAGCAGGGCTCTCTGAACGGCGGCTATAGATTGGGTGCTTACCAGCCCGTACTGTTTTGACACCGTCTCTTTGTTATCAGCGATAAAACCCAGCAGAGAGCGCAAATCGTCAATATCCAGAAGTAGAAGTCCCTGGTCGTCCGCGAGCTTAAACGCTATCTCCAGCATACCTGTTTGTATATCGTTGATTTCAAGTATCCGGCCGAGAAGTACCGGTCCGATTTCACTGACAGTTGTGCGCACCGGATGGCCGTCCCTCCCGTACACATCCCAGAAGATTACGGGGCTTGCTTCGTTAACATAGTTTTCAATGCCGATTTGAGCCGCTCTCTGCTGGAGTTTTTCGTTGGGCGTTCCTGCCGCGGCAAGCCCTGAAACGTCTCCTTTTACGTCAACCATAAATACCGGCACGCCCATACGGGAGAATCCCTCTGCAAGGACCATCAGCGAAACGGTTTTGCCCGTGCCTGTGGCTCCGGCGATTAAGCCGTGGCGGTTGCCGTATTTTGCAAGCAGTGTGACAGGGTTTTCACCCTTGCCGACAAGTATGTTGTCCATTAAGAGCCTCCGTCCTTTTTAAGAAAATAATTTCTATTTTACGCGCCCGATTCCTTTTTCCCTATAAGGCTGTAAATCCCAGCGCCGAGGAAT
>CAZAMK010000115.1:0-4379 GCA_964486345.1 uncultured bacterium | reverse complement strand
GGACTTATTTGATTTGTCCTGTCGTTCTTTGTGAAGGGATGATAAGATACATAGAGAACACATGTCTTAAACCTGTAACAAAGCGTCTGTATATTTTGAGTATAAAATACTCATTGCCAGACGCTGTTTTTTTATGTCAGGGGTTGCCGGAGCTTTCTCGCAAAAATCTGAAAAGGGAGATGTCACATGAATGAACGCCGGATGTATTTAGAGACGATACTTTTCGGAAAACCCGACAAAATACCTTTTGCTCCCGGATTGGGACGGATATCCACCCTGAAAAGATGGCATTCCGAAGGCCTCCCCGCAGATATTGTTTCGGCGGAAGGGGCAGTTGAATACGCCTATCGTATGGCCGGCGGCAAAGAGCAATTGCCCGAAGGAGGGGAAGGGTTCAGTGTTTACTCAATGATGGTGCCGCAGTTTGAAGAAAAAGTCCTTGAACAAAAAGCCAATTCCAAGATAGTCCAGGACTGGCAGGGCAATATCTGCGAGATAGGAAATGAATATCCCATAGAATATCTGCGCTGGGGCATGGATTTTGTTACAAGGCGTTGGATAAAATTCCCGGTTGAAACCCGTGCAGACTGGGAAGATATGAAAAAACGGTATGACCCGGAACTGCCCGAACGTCTTCCTGAAGATGCATCTGCTCTCGGCAAGAGACTTGAAAAAAGGGAGCATTATGTTTCTATCTATTTCGGCGGTCCCTACTGGCAGTTGCGTGAATGGCTGGGCTTTGAGAAATTGAGCATGTTGTTTTATGACGACCCCGATTTGATAAAGGATATGTTGAAGTTCTGGCAGGAGTATGTTCTACGCCTTTTGGAAAGGAGCTTCAAATACTGTATTCCCGACCAGTTTTATATTTCCGAGGACATGGCATTTAAAGGGCAAGCAATGGTTTCTCCGGCAATGATACGTGAATTTTTACTGCCGGTCTGGAAAAAATGGGGCGAATACGTCCATTCCGCAGGAGTTCCTATTTATGCCATAGATTCGGACGGTTATGTGGGCGGACTGATACCGTTCTGGATAGAAGCAGGTATGAACGTTTGCGACCCGATGGAAGTCGCTGCAGGGAACGATATAGTCGTTTTAAGGAAGAAATTCGGGAAGAACATAGCTTTCAAGGGCGGCGTTGATAAAAGGAAGATAGCAAAGGGCGGCCATGACATCATACATGAAATCCAGCACGTTGAGCCGGTTATAAAAGACGGAGGGTACATCCCCAGTTGTGACCACGGCGTGCCGTCTGACGTTTCATGGTCCGACTATGTTGATTATTGCCGGCTTCTCGCCCGGGCAACCGGCTGGCTGACTTGAAAAACAGTCTGCCTGAAAAACGGTTTTTTCAGCGGAAACTTCTTAATGCTGAATTTTTGGGGTAAACTGAAACTTTGAAATGCGCGGAAGTATTTTGTTCAGCACTGCCGGTATTTTTGTTTGCCGCAAGACACAGGAGGATTATGGAAATAAACAATCTTGAGAAATTCAAAAGTAAAATGCTTTCAGGGAAAACCTGCATAGGTACAGTTATTACATTGACTGACCCGTCAGTAAGCGAATTGGCGGGGGATGTGGGCTTTGACTTCACATGGATTGACGGTGAGCATTCGCCGAACAACATTACAAGCATCATGGGACATATCATGGCTCTGCGCGGCACTGACTGTGCTCCTCTGGTGCGTGTTCCATGGAATGAACAAGGTGTTATTAAACCTATCCTGGACCTTGCTCCTGCGGGAGTGATTATTCCCATGGTCAATAGCGCAGACGAAGCGGAAGCCGCAGTGGCGGCATGCAGATATCCGTCCAGAGGCAGGCGCAGCTGCTCGCCGCGGCGCGGCTGGAAATATGGAGCATATAATCTCTTTGATTATCTCAAAGCTTCGCAGAATGACCCCATGGTTATCGTTCAGATTGAACATATTGATGCCGTGAAAAATCTTGATGAAATCCTGCGGGTGCCCGGGGTTGACAGTATTTGTATAGGCCCTTACGACCTTTCCGGTTCAATGGGCATTATGCATCAAATGGATAACCCCGAAATTAACAGGATTTTAGAGGAAATCTGCGTAAAAACCCTGAAAGCCGGAGTTCTGCTTGGAATGGCCGCCACTTCGTATTTTCCCTGGGAGAAACACGGTGTCAACTGGGTAGCCATGACAAGCGACTGGGGCGCCATGGTTGCTCATTACAGTAATGTATTAGAAAGCTGCAGGAAGAAAATAACCGGAGCGTGAATAAATATAAATAATGGCTCCCGCAAAAACGGAATAAAGGGACTAAAAAGGGGCGGCGAAGATGGACAATAATTTCAGATTTGTAAACGCCAACGCTTCCGTAGGTTTTGACGGCATATCTTATGATTTCCTTTCTATAGACGCCCTTATTTCACATCTTGACAGGTTGGGGATAGACAGCGCCGTCGTCTGGTCAAAAACGGCTATTCATTCCGTATGGGAAGAAAATAAAAGGCTTTTGACCGATATACAAAATACGCCCGGAGCAAAAAACAGGATATTTCCATCGCTGGTTGTAATCCCGACAATGATTAACCAGAAGAGTATAATGCAGGAATTAAAAGATACGATGAAACAACATAATATCCGCGCTATAAGGGCGTTGCCCGCACATCACTCCTATGATATGCTTCAACTTGAACCTATTCTTGAACAAATCAGAGAGTTGAAACCTGCCGTTTTTGCGGATACGGGCATAAGAAGCAGCATATTTTCATTTCTGTCTCTCGCGGAAAAATTTCCCGAGATACCCTTTATAGTCACCAATGGTATGTGGGGAGACATGATGGTTCTGTTTGACCTGATGAGGAGAAGAACCAATGTTTTCGCAGAAACCTCATGGATGCATACCGAAGGAGCCATAAAACTTCTCGCCAAAGAGTTCGGAGCCGAACGCATTATCTTCGGAGCCGACTTGCGTTCGCATAATGGCGCTTCAATAGCAGGACTCACACATGCGGAGATAAGCTCTGCCGAAAAAAGACTTGTAGCGGGAGAAAATATCATCCGTATTTTGGGGCTGGGAGCAGAGAAAAGTAAAAAAACGGAAAAGCAAAAAGGCAATCAGCTCTGGGAGCAGTTTCTTAACGGTAAAAAACTGGATGTTTTTGTTGTTGACGCCCACACCCACACGGGGATTTATTCGCCCATGCCTGTTGACGCCCCGACTTCCTCCGTTGTTATCAGGAAAATGTTGAAAAACATGGACCGGATAGGCATTGAAAAGAGTATAACATGCTTGGGAATAATGGAGAGAGGCGGAACAATTGAAGGCGACATGAACCTTCGAAAAATGCTGAAACCCCATAGAGACCGTTTTATGGGATATTTATCCTTTCATCCTCTCTTTGCGAAAGAGTTTGCGGAAAAATTTGACGACTTTTTCAGCGATGGATTTTTCGTAGGGTTTAAAACTATCTGTGACTACTGGAAAATACCTGTCACGGATGAACGGTTCACTCCCGAATGGGAATATGCCGATAAACACAGTCTTCCCATATTATTTCATACATGGGAAGGAAATTACGACTCACCCGGCATGTTTAAGGATATCGTCAAAAAATATCCCAATGCACAATTTATTTTGGGACATTCCGGAGGCGGTGACAAAGGACGCCGCGAAGCTGAAGAACTGGCTGTAAACAACCAGAATGTCTATCTGGAATGGTGCGGCAGTTTCTGTTCTTCGGTATTATGGGAAGAAACCATTGCCCGCGTGGGGAAAAACAAGATTCTTTTTGGTTCTGACGCACACTGCCACAGTATAGACTGGGAACTGGGAAGACTGCTTTCGCTTGATATTTGCCAAGAAGACACTATCCCTATTTTAGGTTCCAACATGGAAAAGATTCTTGCCATGAGGCGTTGAAGGTATTCAATCCTGAACGTAAAGGAGTGACATGTTAAAAAACTTTCCGAAAAGGGCGATACATCTTGATTTTCACACAATGCCCGGCATTTATGACGTCGGAGCGGAGTTCAATCCGAGAGAATTCGCGGCAACGTTAAAACAGGCACACGTTGATTACATTACAGTTTTTGCCCGGTGCAATCTCGGTTTTTCATACTATCCTACGAAGATAGGCATCGTGCATCCCGGAATGCAAAAAAAAGACCTTTTGGGACCGATGGTTGAGGAGTGCCACAAACAAGGGATACGCGTAGTTGCTTACTTCAACGCCGGCCTGGACCATGAACACGCTTTTCTGCACAGGGAGTGGTGCAAGGTAAATCAAGAGGGGCAGGTTGCGGAAATGAATAAGATGGGGCACTTTTTCAGGAGGATGTGTCTGAATACCGGCTACAAAGAACATCTTGTCGGCATGATGAAAGAAGTGCTGGAGATGTACTCTG
>CAZAMK010000114.1:0-4622 GCA_964486345.1 uncultured bacterium | reverse complement strand
AAAAAGCACTGATTATTCTTAAGGATGCCGCTTTTCTTCTCATATCCCTCCTCCCTGCAATCGTATTTTCATGAGGTTTATTGCGATTGGCAGCCAGACCACAAAATTTGCGCTCTCTGTCCTCGCCGCAATATGATTGGCCGTCCTCCTCTTTATAACACCTGTTATGTTTAAACGGTACAATTCCTTTTTCCCGATTCTGTCCGTTGATATTTTCCGGCAGGTCTGCCGTTTATCCATGCTTTTGCGGATTCATCCGCACCGCCTGTTGTCTCTCAAGCGCATCAGGAGAAGGCCTATCCTTTCGGCAGTGCTTATAAAATCAGGCATTGAAGTGCAGCGATCAAAACCTTCAATAATCTGCACTTCAATGCTTTGCCTTTCATGCGCCTTGTCCGATCTCAAAAAGCATTTACTTCCACCTCGCACCCGTCCTGAACCATGCATATGGTTCCCTATATGCAGGCGGCAAGGGATATCCTCTCCATGCAACATGGCCGTCCATGTAAAGTATATTGCTTCCATAGTTATGTCTGGGACCGTTTGCAGGCGGGGTTGTACTGGCGGGGATGCATCCCGGAAAGTTAATATTGTAGTATGCACCAGTATCCGATCCATCAAAAGAAGCGGTATCCCTTGTACAATCCACCAAACCCATCAGCACGCTGGGTCTCGCTATTACTGAATATTTATACAGCGTACTTTTATCTGCTGTTGTGGGGCCGACATATCTGAAGGGACTAATGTTGGTTGCATAACTAATCATTATACCGCCCGCGTTATAAGGAGCCCTGTTGGAAGGACAACTGAATGTTTTGCATCTGCTTAAGAGTGAATCCGGCACATCCAGATAATACCTTATCCTATAAAAGAAATGAATGGAGGAATGATATCCCCATGCCGCCGGGGGCATGTATTCTTCATAATCCTGAAAATACATGAACATGGCTGTGCCTATCTGTTTGAGATTATTCACACATACCGCCGCCCTCGCTCTTTCCCTTGCCTTTGATAATGCAGGAAGAAGCATTGAAGCGAGAATAGCTATTATCGCAACTACAACTAAAAGCTCTATCAATGTGAAACCGTTCCTTTTGCCTTTTCCCATTTTATAGCCTCCTTTTTTTGTTAGTTAATGCCAACTTCGTTAGTTCCTGCCACAACCGCACATTTACTGAAAACCATTTTTTACGGCATTACCTCCTTCTATTTTTAATCCTTGTACAGCCTGATAACTAAATATTTTCTGCTTTTGAACATATGTTACTTAATTTTACGTCAAAAAACAATGGAATTTAATGCTATATTATGTGAAATCCTGCTATTGTTCAGGAGAACCGGCCGTTTTTTGAATATTTTCTTAAACTGGTGTAAAATTGCAGCATGCCTATTAAACCTGTCAGGGAAAATATACTGCAAGGAAAGGATCCGGTGAGATGTGAATGGATGCATACTAACTCGTATACAACAAATCTGGCTTACCACCGCGACTTTGAATTTCATTACGTCAAGCACGGAGAAGGATCTTATTTCATACAGAACAGGCAATATCCTTTTTCCAAGAACCATGTTATAACAATCAAACCCTTGGAAACACATAAATTAATCGGGAGGTCTCCCCATATAGAAAAAAGCACTCTCTATTTCCCTCTTTCTTTTTTGGAAAACAGCAGACAATTGAAAAAGATAATAAAAAACTGTCCGCACATTGCAATCTTGTCCGAAAAAGAGGCGATGCTTGCGGAGATTATCTTAAAGAACATTGCCGGAGAGATAAAAAGCAAAAAGCTCCTCTGGGAAGAGATTGTTTATTCGGAGATATCGCAGTTTTTGCTCATGATAAAAAGGGCATCGGGGAAAAAACCGAAGAAAATCCTTAAAAATACCGTTGCGGAAAATCTGATAGAATACATAGAGGGAAACTTCACAAGGGACGTATTTTTGCCGGAGATAGCAAAAAAATTCTCCCTCTCTGCAAGCCGCGTCTCCCATATATTCAAGGAAGAAACGAGCATGGGCGTAAAACACTACATACTTCAGAGAAGAATCGTGGAAGCGAAAAAACTTTTGGAAGAAAATCCGAGGATGAAAGTAACAATAATATCAGCAGAAGTGGGCTTCAGCGATTTCGCTCTTTTCAACCGCATCTTCAAAAAAATCACCGGTCTCACATCCTCCAATTACCGCAGGATTTACCAACAGGGAGAAAAGTAAAAAATTGCAAGTGTTTTTTCGCGGCAATCCCAACCTTCTTTTCTCTGGATCCCTGCTTACTATCCGCAGAAATGACAAACTGCGTCAGATTGCTTCCCACTACGCTTCGCTCGTGGCTTCGTCTCCCTGCGTTCGCAATAACAAACGAAGGAAAACTATATCCATAGGCGGGCTCTCATAGCCTCAATAAGCGCATTCAAGGCAAGCGAGGAAAACGCCTCTCTTAAATTTCCGCATTTCAATTCCTTCTTTGCTTTAATCCCCGCAAAAAAGGTTTCTTCTATCTTTCTGTTTATCATTTCAAAGACCTCTTTCTCCGAAGTCTGATTGCCTGATTTGGCATTCCTCCATTCTATGTAAGAGGCTATAACGCCGCCGCTGTTTGCAAAAAAGTCGGGGAGCAATGGTACCCCGTTTTTAAGAAGATATTTCTCCCCTTCTTCGGTCGTCGGGTCATTGGCTCCTTCAACTATCATCTTCGTTTTTATCTTCGGGGCAGTTTCCGCCGTTATTACATTCTCCAGAGCCGCCGGTATAAAAACATCGCTCTCAACGGATAAAAATTCTGAGGAACTGAGCGGCTCGGCGCCGGGAAAACCTTTTATCGTATCCCTGCTTGTCGGGCAATAACCCAGCAGTTTTTCTATGTCTATCCCCTTTTTATTGTAAATGGCGCCTCCTATATCCGAAATTGCTGTTATTCCCGCACCCATCTGCTGCAGGAAATACGCGGTCCATCTTCCCACATTGCCGAAACCCTGCACGGTTATCTCCGTCTCCTTCAAAGATTTTTTCAGCATATTTTCAACACCGAGTTTAACCGCATGGGAAACACCGCAGCCCGTCGCCTGCAGACGCCCCGGAAGCCCTCCTATTATCACCGGCTTGCCCGTGACAGATTCCGCTTTGTGCGTTTCACCGTAGATAGTCGCCATATCCTGCGGTGTACTGCCCATATCTGGAG
This sequence comes from uncultured bacterium, assembly GCA_964486345.1. Classification (GTDB taxonomy): domain Bacteria; phylum Ratteibacteria; class UBA8468; order B48-G9; family JAFGKM01; genus JAFGKM01. Next base: position 1,444 of record CAZAMK010000114.1, on the reverse strand, counting down.
CTGGGATATAGGCGCCGGAAGCCAGTTCCTCCCTTATCATATGCACGTATTCCTTTATCACCGCTATCCGTGTGAAATCATCCACCTTATAAGGGTTAAACTTTATCCCTGATTTCCCGCCGCCGAAAGGCAGTCCCATGAGCGCGTTTTTGTAAGTCATTATCTCCGCAAGGTTTCTCGTCTCATCCATAGACGCGTTAACGGAAAAACGCACGCCGCCCTTGGCCGGCCCCATAACCACGTTGTGGTAAACCACAAAAGCGTCAAAACATATAATCTCGTCTTTTGACATCTTCAGGTTCAGCGAAAACTTTATTTCCTTTTCGGATTTTTCCAGCAGAGTTTCCGCTGCGGCTGGAAAATTCATTATCTCCTTCATCCTCTCCAACGGAATCAACGCCATTTTAGTCTCCTATAGATTCAGAATTCTCTCCGCATTCTTCCGCGTAATGTAATCATAAACAGACGCCGATATTATACCTTTTTTAAGTATTTCTCTGAAATAATCCACGATGGGTGTTTCCTGTACAACGTGGCAGAGGTCTGTTCCAAAAAGCAGTTGCTTGTGAAACTCCTTCAGGAACTTATATCCGTATTCCATATCCCTCGTGATAGCATTATACCCGCTTCCGGCCGACAGGTCGCCGTAAAGATTCGGATACTTTTTCAGCAATTCCTGCAATCGCCCCGGGGATTTCACCAAACCCTTCGGATAACCCGCCCTCGTATCTTCCGATACGTCTCCGCTTATCTCCGACCAAAAAGCCATCGCATGCCCAATAAAGATTGTCTCCGGACATTCTTTTAGCGCCTTTTCCAGCCGCGGAAGATGCATATCGTCCACAAGCCCGTAACTGCCGCCGATTTTATTGTACAGGTGAAAAAGCACCGGTAAACCCGCCCTGCCGCACTGCCTGAAAAGGTTTATGCACAAAGGGCTGTCAATATAAATATTTGCAGTTACCTCCCCAACCCCCTTGCATCCGGCTTTTTTGTATCTGTTAATCAGAAAGGAAAAATCAGTGTCCGAAGAGTTGTCTCCCGCACGCGGGTCTATGTTGCAAAAAGGAATTACCTTGTCCGGATGGCGCCTGTAAATCTTCAGCACATCTTCGGACCCGGAATAAAGGTATGAACCTTCCGGCCCTATAATTGGAAGGATGGCAAACCTTTCAATCCCGAGTTCTGCCATCTTTTTCAAAAGCATTTCTGCCGTCAATGGCTTTTCTCCCCATACCGTAAGCACATGTGTGTGTATATCTATCATTTTGCGCCTCTTTGGAAAAATTCATACCTGAACGTCTCTATTTTATCATACAATTTGCCGTCAAACGTATCGTAATACCGGTTTGAGTTCACCAGAGAGTGAGACGCCAAGGAAGAAGCAACATCTGTGGGAGGCATCTCCTGATGCCGATTATTTCGAGGTCGGGAGACCTCTCCC
>CAZAMK010000113.1:0-4669 GCA_964486345.1 uncultured bacterium | reverse complement strand
CAGGAAGATTGATTTTACCTTTGTGGGTCCCGAAGTTCCGCTGGCCGCCGGCATATCCGACGTTTTCCGTCAGAAGGGGCTGAAAATTTTCGGGCCGGTTCAAAAAGGAGCCATGTTGGAATCCTCAAAATGTTTTGCGAAGGATTTTATGAAGAGGAACAACATACCTACTGCGGATTTTACCACGGCGGAAAGTCTGGAAGAATGTATGAGAATCCTTGAGAACAGGGAATTTCCCTGTGTAATAAAATATGACGGACTTGCGGCCGGCAAAGGTGTGCAGGTTTCCATGGATATGGCTGAAGCACGGGAATTTATTGCAGGAATATACAGGGATAAAGTTTTCTGCGCTGAAAATCAGAAGGTTGTGATAGAGGACTGCCTTTCCGGAACGGAGATGTCATACCTTGTTTTTACCGACACGAAAACTTTTCTTCCCATGGTTCCTGCAAAAGACCACAAAAGAGTTTTTGACGGAGATAATGGGCCGAATACCGGAGGCATGGGATGTTATTCCCCCGCCGGCGCTTTTAATGCCGTGCTGGAGAAGACCATACAGAAGGATATTGTGATTCCTACGCTCAAAGGGCTTGAAAAAGAAAACATAAACTATAAGGGCGTGTTATATTTCGGCATCATGCTGACGGAAAAGGGCCCGTACCTGCTGGAGTATAATGTCCGTTTCGGAGATCCTGAAACGCAGGTAATCCTTCCGAGGATGGAGAGCAGTCTTGCAGATGTAATGGAGGCAGTTGCGGAAGGGTGCCTTGAAAAGGCAAAGGTAAAATGGAGTGAGAAGAAATCAGTATGTGTTATTCTTGCTTCGGGAGGATACCCCGGACAATACAAAACAGGCATGGAAATAAAGGGGCTTGAAGAAGCAAAAAATACAGATGTGACGGTATTCCATGCGGGCACGAAAAAAGAAGGGGGAAAGACGGTGACTGCGGGCGGCAGGGTGCTGGGGATAACTGCACTTGATGAGGATATTGAAAAAGCCTCTGAAAAAGTTTACAGAGCCGCTGATATCATAGAATTTGAGGGCAAGCATTACAGGAAAGACATCGGTCCGGGTGGAAAGGACTAAACTTTTACAGCCGTAATGCCGTCTAAATAATTCAGCAATTGTTTTAAACTGGCGGGATGGATTTATGAAAATAAAAAGTGGTATTGTTTTTTTAATGCCGATTTTTCTCGCGGCGTTTTCCGGATGTTCCGGAAAATATCTGGAAAAGTCTGCAGACAGGCAGGTATATGAAATTATTGAAGAGAAGAAGGCGGCTATGCAGGATGATATTCTTCCTGAAACAAGCCTTGCGCATATAAGCGATAACGTCTCTTCCGAAACAATTCAGCTTGAACTCAAAGATGCGATAATCCTCGCTTCAAAAAACAACAGGACGTATAAATCAAACAGGGAGAGCGTATATCTTGATATTCTTGATCTTACCTACCAGCGTTATATTTTCGGCAACAGATACGGTCTGGGCGGCAATCTTTCCTGGAGCAAGAACGGCGATGAAAATATTTCAGGGGGGCTCGGTTTTAATCTTATAAGATGGCTTTCCACTGGCGCACAGATTACTTTTGATATAGCCAAGGATTTTGTCAGGTATCTTACGGGCGACACGGATACCGATATAGGTACTATAATTGCCATGAATATTCTCCAGCCGCTGTTGAGGGGGGCTGGCAGGGAGATAGCGCAGGAAGATTTGATACAGGCGGAAAGAGATGCGGTTTACGGCATAAGGTCTTTTTTGAGGTATCAGAAGAATTTTTCCATTGATACCACCGATAAATTTTTGCAGATTTTGCTGACAAAAACCAGGACCGACAACTACTACAATAACTACAACAGTCTGAAGGTTACAAGGGAAAGGATAGAAATGCTTGCCGAAGCGGGCAGGCTTCCGCCTTTTCAGGTTGATCAGGCGCGGCAGAACGAGTATGCCGCTTACCAGAGATGGATTAATGCGCAGAATTCATACGCTCTGGCACTGGATAATTTCAAGATATTCCTGGGCATTCCCATGGAGTCCAAAGTTTCTCCTGATCCGTCACTGCTGGAGAATCTTGTTGCAGCAGGGGTAACGGAGTCTGAAATAGATGTAAATGAATTCATCGGAAACGCAGTGAAGAAACGTCTGGATTTACTTACCGATTACGACAGGGTGGAAGACTCTAAGCGGCAGATTAAGATTGCGCTGAATAATCTGAAGCCGAAAGTAGACCTGATAATGAATGTAACCGCAAGTACTGATGAAGAAGACCATCCTACCGTTGATTTCAGGAATTTTTCATACAAGGCGGGTGTTGAATTTGACCTGCCGCTGGATAAACTTCCTGACAGAAACACTTATAAAAGAACGCTCATCAGCCTAAACAGCGCACAGCGGAATTTTGAGAACAAGAGGGATACGGTAATACTGGATGTTTTCCAGCAGTACCGGAATCTTGAAGAGTACTATCAGAGTTACATTATCCAGAAGAACAGTCTGGTGCTTGCCGAAAAGCGAATAGAGAGCACAGACCTTCTTCTTCAGGCAGGTAGGGCGACGACAAGAGATTTGCTGGATGCGGAAGAATCTTATTTAAGTGCGAAAAACGACCTTGCATCTGCGGTTGTAAACTACATTGTTTCGTATCTGAAGTTTTTGTATTCCGCCGAGTATCTTGAGGTGGATGACCAGGGTATGTGGAAAGGGGACATATATGAAAAGATTATTAAAGAAAATACTGAAAAATAAAATATTTTATCTGATTTTTGTATTAATAGCAGGTATTGTTATCCTGGGAAAGGTTAATGTCCAAAAAAGGAAAAACAGCAGTCTTGTTCTTTACGAGGTCAAAAAGCAAAATCTTATAATTTCCGTTGTGGAAGGCGGAAATCTCACTGCTCTGCAATCCCAGAAAATCATCAATGAAGTTCCCGGCAGCAGGACAATACTTGAGGTTGTGGATGAGGGGATACAGATAACTGAAGAGGATGTTAAGAACGGTAAAATTCTCGTGAAACTGGATTCAAAAGACCTGGAAGACAGGAAGGAGCAGTTGAAACTGACCGTTGAAAACAGCCTTGCCGCTCTCACGGACGGGGAACAGCGTTTGGAGATACTCAAAAAACAGAACGTAAGCGATATAACCCAGGCTGAACTTAAGGTTAAATTTGCAGAGATGGATTTGAAAAAATATCTGGGCGATGCGCTTGCGGAAAGCATTGTGGACAGAAGCGAAGAGATAAACTTTGCCGTTTTAATCAAAAGCGATAATCTCGGGGGAGAGGCGCTTAACAAGAAAAGAGCGCTGGAAACTAAAATAGACCTTGCAAAAGAGGAGGTTGCCAGAGCAAAAGACAAGGTGGAATGGAGCCAGCGGCTCTCTGAAAAAGGTTATGTGACGAAGATGGAATTGGAAGCTGATAAACTTTCTCTCCAGCAGAAAGATGTTTCACAGGAACAGGCGGAACTTGAATACCAGTTATTTCTTAAATATGATTTTACAAAACAGGTGGAAAAATTGCTTTCGGATTATGAAGAGGCAGGATCTGAACTCCAGCGTGTGAAAGCAACGGCCGAATCAAAGATGATTCAAGAGCAGGCAAATCTCCGGAGTAAAAAATCTACACACATTCTTAATACGAATAACCTGCGGGATGTTGAGAAAAATATAGAAAAATGTATCATAAAAGCCACCAACCAAGGTTTTGTTACCTATGCCACAAGCAGTCGTCCATGGTCAAGCCAGTCTCCCATACAGCCAGGTACGACAGTGAGGCAATATCAGGAATTATTTGACCTGCCTGACTTTGAAAGTATGGGAGTTACGGTAAAGATACATGAGTCATCGGTAAAGAAAATAACGCAGGGATTGTCTGCAAAAGTGAGAGTTGATGCGTTTCCCGATGAGCTTCTCACCGGTAAAGTGGAGAAGATTGCGCTTATGCCCGATCCGACACTGAAATTTCTTAATCCGGACATAAATGTCTATGTTACCGAGATATCCCTTGACCGGAGCATTGCTTTTCTTAAACCCGGCATGACCGCACAGGTGGAAATTCTTGTAAAAGAACTAAAGGATGTTATAACCATACCTGTCAATGCCGTATCGTTTAAAGCCGAACAGTCTTACTGCTCGATTCTTAAAGGCAGAAGTATTACTGACAGGAAAATAGAGTTGGGCGACAGCAGCGATACAATGGTGGAGGTGAAGAGCGGTTTGGCTGAAAGAGAGAAGGTTGTTATTCAGCCCGGGATTTCAATAACTTCCGCTATTAAAAAAACAGAGTTGGAAGAACGGGGGACTTTCAAAGAGGGACCTGCTTCAGGAGATGGTAATTCTTCACAGGAAAAGGGAAAAGCGGTTTCTCCCGCAGGGGCAAACACACAGGGAGTTCAGGAAAAAATAAACGCCGGTACGGGAACGGGTAATACCACAGGCGTTTCTCCTGCTGAAAAAACTGTTAGTGAAAGGCGCCGTAATCCAGGAGTAAGACCTGAAGGCAGTCAGCGAAGCAGGTAACCGAACACACATTAAATAATCTCTATAATCGGATTTTTAATCTCCGGAATCATAGAATCTTTACTAAAATGGCAGATAACATAATAGAGTTTGAGAATATAGGCAAGACATATAAGATTGGGGAGATAGAAATACCCGCCTTAAAAAA
>CAZAMK010000112.1:638-4748 GCA_964486345.1 uncultured bacterium | reverse complement strand
ACGGAATAATTTCGCGTAATACCTTCAAATTCCAGCGTCCTGTCCAGAAAATCCGCGTATTTTTCAGTATTATCCGCAGATGCCGTTACAGCCGCAATCAACACAATCCATGCGCAGAAAATTATTCTTAACTTTTTCATGATGGGATATTTTTACCACATTATTCAAAAACAATCCATTTTTTAATGTCCCACGACATATTTCATTGAACGCGGTAAATTGACTGGACTTTTATGTAGTCATATAATACAGGCATTGGCGAAAAAAGAGGGTGTCGCGGAAGTGCTGGAGAAGATGAAAGATGAGAAAATATAATTTTGACGAATATTACAAAAAGAATCTTCCTGTTTTCAGCATTAAAAGGGCAGAGACAGATTGCGGGAAGACCGTAAGAAGGAAACCGCGGCCGGAAGAAGAGTGGAAGGCTTTTTTTATCCTGGCAAAAAATAAATGGGACAGATAGTTCAAGGAAGGTAAACTTGAAAAAACGGGAGAAAAAAAATACTCTCTGAAGATATAATTCTTGCCGGGAAGATAAAAAGCTATGCCGTGCAGTCGGGATTTGCGGCATGCGGGATAACTGCCGCCGGGGATTTCCCCGATTATTCAACCGTCCTGAATAATTTCGTAAAAGAATTCCCTGAAACGGAGCCTCTGTATAGTTCCATGCACAGGCGCGCGCGGATAAAAGAGAGGTTTCCGTGGGCGGCGTCCATCATCGTTTGCATAAGGCGGTACGGCAAATACAGTATTCCGCAGGAAGTTAAAGGGCATATAGGCAGGAATTATCTTTTTGACTGCAGGGTGCCGGAAAATCCCGATTACGCGATGCTTAGAAATTTCCGGGAGTTCCTTAAATCTCTGGGGATGAAAGTTAAAAAGGGCGGGGTGCCCGACCGTGCGGCCGCTATTAGAGCAGGGGCGGCGTCCATCGGCAAAAATACATTCGCTTATACGGGCGCCTGCGGCTCATGGATAAATACCGTTACCTACGTTGTAGATGCGCGTCTTGAGCCGGATAATCCCTCGTTTCCCCCTTCTCCCTGTCCTCCGGATTGTACGAAATGCATTGACGCATGCCCCACGGGTGCTCTTGTGAAGCCCTATACAATGCGGATGGACAGATGTATCGCATACCTCACTTATGCGGCGCCCCTGCCTCTGAAAAAGGAACTGGAAAAGAAGATGGGCGGATGGCTCTACGGCTGTGATATATGCCAGCAGGTTTGCCCTCTTAATAAATCCGCATGGGAGGAGAAAGGAATTCTGCCGCATCTTGAAAAAATATCAGGTTTGCTAACCCCGCAGGCCTTAAGTATTATGGATATGCAGACTTACAGGGATATTGTGCACCCTCTTTTCAACTACATTCCGCTTGAAGATGTTGCCCGCTGGCGCTCCAATGCCAGAAGGGCGCTGTCAAATTCCTCGTCGTCCTGAAGTTGAATATTGCTAAAGATACTAAAAATACTTGATTTGCGGAGGCAGCTATTATAAAACAGACTTTATTATAGGGCGAGGATTATAAAATGAAACATTGCCCGTTAGGAATCAAAGCCGCCTTAATGCTTGCCCTCCCTTGAGAGCCTGCGGTAGTTGGAGGGGGTGAGCCCGGTGACCTTCTTGAAGATGCGGTTGAACAGGGCGAAATTGCCGAAGCCCACTTTTGCGGATATTACGGCCACTTTCATGGATGAATTTTCCTCAAGGAGTTTTTTCGCCTCCACGATTCTTCTCTGAAGTATATAGTGTTTTACGCCCATGCTTGTTTCTTCCTTGAATATATGGGAGATGCGGCTTGCAGAGAGGGAGAATTTTTTTGCTATCTCCGGCAAGGATACGTCCCTTGTGAAGTTTCCCTCTATGTATTCTATCAGGTTTTCCGCAACGGTATTTTTAAGGGTTTTTTTCGGTCTTTTCCCTGATGCCCTTTTTATCATGAGCAAAAACTGCGATATCCACGAATAAACAATCTCTTCCCAGAGGGACTTTTTGCTTTCTATTTCTCCGGCAATGTTCTTTAAAATAATCTCCGCAAGCATCGCCTCTTTTTCGGCCAATGCCGTTACGTGCGGGCATTCCCTTACTATGTTTTTTAGCAGCCCTGTTTTCAAAAAAGAGAGCGGGAAATAAAGAGTGCCCTTTTCCACAAACGACGATTGCCTGATGAATTTATGTATCTCCCCGGACTTGATTGCTATGACATTATTCTTGGAGAAAGGATACCGCCTGTTTTGTATGAAATAGAAGCCTTCTCCCTTCTTGATGTAGTGGAATTCAACGTCGCGGTGGTAAGCGAGGTTGCTCGTATGCATGTGAGGGCGGAGCCAATCGCACTTCACCGGACTTTTCCCTTTCAGTATTTTTTCCCGGACAGGTTTTGCAGACATATTATCGGTTGTTCCCTGCAGGTTTAAGGTTAAGATTCAGCAAGCTTGAGCAGTTCCATTCTATCTTCTCAATTGCGGCGGCGGGCAGTTTTTTTTCTTCGCGCAGACTTCTCATCAAAGAGACGATTGGTAAGATTTTGCCTGTATCGCTTCGCATGCAGGAATCCGTTCCGAAGAGAATTTTATCCTGGAATTCTTCAAGGAATTCAGGGGCAAAGGACGGGTCGCGCGTAAGGGCGTTGTGGCTGCTGCCCGTGGATATGTCCGCCCACATGTTCGGATACTTTCGCGTTAGCCGCGGCACAGCACCGCCCGCTTCAATCCTTCCGGACGGGTAACCCGACCGGTTGTCAGCGGGAACGTCTGCCGATATTTCCGCCCAGAAGGTTGGTCCGTGCCCTATAAAGGTTGTTTCGGGGCATTCCTGCAAAGCGCGTTCAATGCCCGGCAGGCCGTATTTGTCGCGCAAGCCGTAGCCGTCCGGCCTGTTGCCGTAGCGCGGGTCTATCAGGCAGAAGGCTATGAGCCTGTCTGGGAAGCGCGAACAGGCCGTGATGACGTCCTCGGTGTTGCACTCAAGGTAAGTACCTTCCGGGTGTTCGCTCAACGGAAGAACGCAGGTTTTGTCTATGCCCCACGCGTCCATTTTTGCAATCAGGTTTGCAACATCCATAAACTCCCTGCGGTCGGGAAGAACGCGTCCGATGTGTCCGTGGATATCAATCAGCATTTTCACCTCTTTCCGGCGGCTGAGCCGCTCATATGCCTTAACCTTCCGGAGATTTTAACAAATGCCGTAGTTCCTGTCAATCAAGCTATTTGTTACAATATAGCAGGATTTAATACAAGACAGCACAAAATCTCATTGTTTTTCCTGCGAGTTTGCAGTAAAGTAATGACTAAAAGGAATATATTAACGTCATATGGTTTTTCTACCTTTTCCCCCGGGGGGAGAGGGGGATATAAGACTGGTGCTTTTTGTGGCTAAAAATTACGTAAGAAAGGAGAAACGTTTTCATGGGGAATAAATTGGCGTTGCAGGGTGGCGGGAAAGCGGTTAAATCCGATATAGGAGATATATTCAGGTGGCCCATAGTTACGAAGGAGATGGAGGATGCCGCGCTTGACGTGATAAGGGCGGGTAACATGTCGGGCACAGACATAACGAAAAAATTTGAGCGCGGTTTTGCCGACTGGCACGGGATGAAATACGGCCTTGGATGCAACAACGGCACGGCGGCTCTTCACAGCGCTTTTTACGGCATAGGGATAGGCAGGGGCGACGAGATTATCTGTCCTTCAATTACCTACTGGGCTTCATGTCTTCCCGTCTTTTCTTTGGGCGGCACGGTTGTCTTCGCGGATATAGACCCGGAAACTCTGTGCATAAACCCGGATGACATTGAGAAAAGGATTACGGAAAGAACAAAAGCGATACTTGTCGTCCATTACTGCGCAAGGTCTGCTGACATGGACAGGATTACCGCTGTCGCCCGCAAGAACAAATTGAAGATAGTTGAAGATGTCTCACATGCCCACGGCGCTCTTTATAAAGGCAAAATAGTCGGAAGTTTCGGGGACGTCTCGGCATTTTCCTGCATGAGCGGCAAGTCATTCCCCATCGGGGAGGGCGGGGTCCTGCTTACCAATGATAGGGAGATTTACGAAAGGGCGGCGCTCTTTGGGCATTATGAAAGGTCTGCCGATATTACCGTGCCTG
>CAZAMK010000112.1:0-608 GCA_964486345.1 uncultured bacterium | reverse complement strand
CGAGATGGCCGAGATAGACAGGGCTATGAATTATTTCTGGGACCTGCTGGAAGGAGTGCCCGGCATAAGGCCTACAAGGCCATCAAAAGATTCCGGCACAACAATGGGCGGGTGGTATGTTTCTCTTGGGCATTACAGGAGCGAAGAACTGGGAGGCCTGTCTGCTACTCGTTTCTGGGAGGCGGTGAGAGCGGAAGGGGCGGCGATTTATCCCGGGTGTAACAAGGCGCTCCATCTGCATCCGCTGTTGAACACGGTTGACGTTTACGGCGGAGGCAGGCCGACGAGGATAGCTAATTCCGCAACGGACATAAGAAATTACGGAGGGCCCCTGCCTGTTACCGAAGGCATACAGGAGCGCGTTTTCACCGCCCCTTGGTTTAAGAAATACTACCCCGCGGTCATAAAAGAGTATGCGGACGCTATAAAAAAGGTTGTGGAAAATTATAAAGACCTGCTTGCGGACGACCCGGGCAATCCGGAGAGTCTCGGCGGCTGGGCGCTTTCGTTCAAGAGGTGATACCGATTTGATTTCATCCATAGAGCTTTGCGTTAGTCCGCCAAAGTTTTAGTGCGTCAGTCCGCCGGAGTTTCAGTGGAGGAGCGGA
>CAZAMK010000111.1:4435-4758 GCA_964486345.1 uncultured bacterium | reverse complement strand
TCAGTCTGTAAATGTTGCCAACGGCGGAAGTTACTCGGTTACCTTGCCGGCAGGAGACTATTCTGTCGCCGTTTCAACAGAAGGGTTTGAAACACAGGTTTTTGATGTAACAGTTAATGCCGGGGGCGATACGCCCTTAGACGTAAGCTGGCTGTAATTATTATTATGAGTTAATCCCCTCACTCGTACCTTCTCCCGGGGGATATGGGTGAGGGGATCGTTTTTAATAAGGCGGCCAAAAGAATTTGTCACTGGCCGAGGACGAGGTCTTTGGAAGGGAAGTTGGCGTCTGCGGTGAGGTTGACTTTCAGCCGGCGCAGTCC
>CAZAMK010000111.1:0-4362 GCA_964486345.1 uncultured bacterium | reverse complement strand
GCGTAAGATGAACCTCGCACCCTTTTAGCTCCTTGAGCTTTTCCATCGCTATCTCTGCGGCGGGGTTGTTTGTTGCGGAAATGCTCAAAGCTATAAGCGTCTCTTCAAGGTCAAGCATCTCGTTTTTCAGCCCGAGGAACTCTCCTTTCATGGTTTTTATGTGTTCTATTATATTGGAGGAAAGCAGGTGTATCTTATCGGGTATCTCCGCCAGTTGCTTGATGGAGTTGAGGATTACGCTGGAAGCGGCGGTCATTAAAGGCGAGTTGTGGCCGGTGATGATAGTCCCGCCTATTGTCTGAAGGGCGGCTCCGCAGGATATTCCCGAGTTTTCCGATATCTCTCTTTTGGGGCTTTCCGCCGCACGGCGCGCCGGCTCCACGACTTGCCTGTCCTCGGGTTTTAGGTTCAGTTCTTCCATAAGAAGGATTACTTTTTCCACCGTCTGCTGGGTTTCAACCCCCATGGCAAATTCGTAGTTATACCGGAAATATCTCCTGATTACTTCCTGCTTTGCGGCTGACTTCACTACCTCGTCGTCGGTTATTGCAAACCCGATGCGGTTGACGCCCATGTCGGTGGGAGAGCGGTAGGGCAAGTCCTTTCCCATGATTTTTTTCAGGATGCGTTGAAGCACGGGGAATATCTCTATGTCGCGGTTATAGTTCACCACGCTCTTGTTGTATGCGTTCAGGTGGAAGGAGTCTATCATGTTGATATCGTCAAGGTCGGCAGTGGCGGCTTCATAAGCGATGTTGACGGGATGTTTTAGGGGAAGGTTCCAGATGGGGAACGTTTCAAACTTTGCGTAGCCGGATTTTATGCCCTTTTGGTAGTCGTGGTAAAGCTGGGAGAGGCAGGTGGCAAGCTTGCCGCTTCCCGGACCAGGGCCTGTTACCACGACAACGGGGTTTTCCGTTTCAATGTAGGAGTTTTTCCCGTAACCTTCCCTGCTGACGATTGTGCCGACATCAGTGGGGTATCCCTTGGTGGCGGTGTGCAGATAGACTTTTATGCCCCTGTGCTCCAGTTTGTTTTTGAAGTTGATGACCGGCGACTGGTTGTCAAAGCGGGTTATCACGACCGCCCGGATATCAAGGCCGTGTTCCCTCAAGCTGTCTATCAGTTTGAGGGTATCCACGTCGTAAGTGATGCCGAAATCTCCGCGGATGCGCCCCCTTGTGATATCTCCGGCGTATATGCACAAAAGAATGTCAATCTTGTCCTTCAACTGCTGGAGGAGTTTTATCTTTATGTTGTGGTCGTATCCGGGGAGCACCCTTGATGCGTGATAATCGTAGAGGAGTTTGCCGCCGAATTCCAGATACAGCTTGCCTTTGAAAAGGTTGATTCTTTCAAGGATTGATTCGCTCTGCTGTTCCAGATATTTTGCGTTGTCAAAGCCTATTTTACCGTTCATAATATCCCGGGAAAGAAAGTTAAGGTTTCTGTTGAGCTAAATATTAACATTAATTTTCAGGAGTGTCCACATGTAATATTGGAACTTTTAATGCGGCCCGCCATCTAAAATATAAGAGATAAATAAATTGACATAACCCCTCGCACCTTGCGGGAGAGGGTTAGGGTGAGGGGGTGAAATATAATGAGGGGTCTATGCGATATTACTTGAAGGTTATACTCGGCGTTTCGGTGATTTTGCTGATGGGAGGTTGCATGAAAAAAAACGAGAAGATTTCTGTTTTCAATGCTCTTACCGGCGTAGTTGAAGAAGTTGTGAAAATATACAAGACTGACGCAGAATGGCGCAGAATTCTCACTCCGGAGCAATACAGTGTTGCACGGTTGAAGGGAACGGAGCGGCCGTTCAGCGGGCAGTGCTTAATTCCGCAGAGGGGAGAGCGGGGCGTTTACCAATGCGTTTCCTGCGGCACGGATTTATTCCTTGTTGAGGCGAAGTTTGAATCCGGCACTGGCTGGCCGAGTTTCATGGAGCCGGTTTCGGAGTTAAATATCAAGACGCAGGAGGACAGAAGCCGCGGAATGTTGCGAACTGAAGTGCTTTGCGCGCGTTGCGATGCGCATCTCGGACATGTTTTTAACGACGGCCCTATGCCTTCAGGAAAACGCTACTGCATTAATTCCGCGTCGCTTGAGTTTGTCGGGACGGAAAAAATGAAGAAACTGGAAAAGGCGGCGTTTGCCGCAGGTTGTTTCTGGGGCGTGGAGGCTTCTTTCCGTCAGGTGAAAGGAGTTGTCAGCACGGCTGTCGGGTATATGGGAGGGATGCTGAAGAACCCCACGTATGAACAGGTATGCAGGAGGGATACGGGGCATGCGGAAACGGTCTTTCTGGAATATAATCCTGACGAGGTTTCTTACGAAAAACTGCTGGATGTTTTCTGGAAAATACATAACCCCACCACGCCGGACCGGCAGGGGCCGGATATCGGTTCTCAATACCGCTCGGTGATTTTTTATTACACGGGAGAGCAGGAGAAAGCCGCAAAGTTGTCCATGAAAAAGATTGAAGAATCCGGCAGATTTAACGACCCTGTTGTTACCAGGATAGTTCCCGCGCAGGCATTCTACAGGGCGGAGGAGTACCACCAGCGTTACTACGAGAAGCAGGGCGGAAAACCCGCTTGTGCAATTTAATAACAGCAGACGTTAAATGTTTTTTGGGAATCAATCCGCGCCTGTCAATAAAGAAATTGTTTTAAAGCGGGCGAGGTTTTAAAATCCGGAACGGAGTGTCCGGAGCGGCATGATTTTTCGTTCAAAAGTATTGAGGGCCTGCAATACCGCTTCATCCATATTCAGATATTTGTAGGTACCCAACCTGCCGGCGAAGATTATATTTTCTTTTCGTTCAAGCTTTTCTGCGAGAGATCTGTACTCACCGGCTATAACCTCGCTTTCCGTACAGGGTATAGGGTAGTAGGGCTCTCCTTCCCCTGCGGGGAATTCATACGAGATGACGGTGTGTTTGTGCTTCTGCCCTGTAACATGTTTAATTTCTACTGTCCGGGTATATTCATAATTGTTTGGGTAGTTGATTTGTACGCATGGCTGGGCGAAGTCTGTATTTTCTTCCTTGAATTTAAACTTGAGAGAACGCCACGGCAGATGTCCTTGCATGAAGCCGAAAAATGAGTCCATGGGGCCGCAATACACGGTTGCGTACCTTGGATGCACCTCTTTCCGTATGTCAAAAAAATCGCATTTAAGACGAACTTCAATGTTAGGATGTGAAAGCATTTTATCAAACAGCGCCGTGTATCCGTCGCGAGGCATTTGGCGGAATTCCTGGTCTGCATATTGGTCATTACGATTAAACCGTACAGGGATTCTGCCGCATACTTCCGAACCAAGGTTGCGGGGATGTCGGCCCCACTGCTTTATTGTATAATTCAGATAAAAAGATTCATATAGTTCATGTCCAATCCGGTTAAGAACAAATTCTTCCGACGTTCTCGGTTGGCGGCAGGTGATACGGCGCGTTTCAAGAAACTTCCGTGCTGAACGAGCGGTAAACCTGCGTTTGAAAAACTGCTCCATCGTATCAAGGTTGACAGGAAAAGGATACAGGGTGCCGTTTACTAATGTTTTAACCCGGTAGTTCGCCGGAATCCATTTTGTGAACCGGGACAGGTAAGCGATTACTCTCTCTGAATTTGTCCGGAAATAATGAGGTCCGTAACGGTGTATTCTGATGCCGCTCGGGTGTAAAGGGTCATGGCAGTTGCCTCCAACATGGTTGCGCTTCTCCACAACAAGAACCTTCCATCCCAGAATTGTGGCGGCCGTCTCGGCAAAGACGCAGCCGGTGGGCCCCGCACCTGCAATAAGAAGGTCTACAGCAGAGTTCATTATATAATCCCGTTCCTTGCGGCATTGAAGCATTGCAGGTAAAGGTGAAAACGTTCTTCAAGAAAACCTTCCTGTTTATGGACTGCTATATTTTTGTCCACTGCGCTGGGACAACAGAGTATGCGGCCCAATTTTTCACACAGCGCCATGCCGCTGCCGGAAAAACTGATAATCACGTCTTCCGATATAAAATCGGTGATGTTAAGGCGTACGAGTATGTTGAAATACTTTGCGAGATGCTCGGCGGTAAAAGCATAAGTCCATATAATAACGTTGACTCTTCCGCTTTTTCCGCGCACATCTGTTTTGGACGCAATTTTGCCGTCTTTAACTGTGAAGTTCTCCCCTGCTATACCGTGGGGGACTGCAGGGTTTTCTATCAGCGCAATGAATAGTTTGCGAATCTGCCGCGGCGTCAGAAATATGTCATCATCAATGGCTATAAAATATCTATTTTTAAGTTCGCGTGCCAGTTCGTAACGTTTGATTGGCAAACAGCGTTTGGATTGATTGATGATTTTAAGGCGGGGG
>CAZAMK010000110.1:383-4764 GCA_964486345.1 uncultured bacterium | reverse complement strand
TTTAATAAGGTGAAGAAGACGCAATGGAATATGAGGAAGGTCTACAAGATAAAATAGGGATATAATAAGGCGCAATGATTCTGTTAAACAATGGCGGAGGAGGTGGCGGATGGAAAAAAAGAGAATTTTGGAATTGCTTGAAAAGGTATCTGCCGACTGCAAACATGTCGTTGAAAAAGGATTCCGTCCGGATTTAAATATTGCGACCATTAAGAAGGAAATAGACCAATGCATAAAATTGTTGGGCGCCGTTGATGAAATGGAAATTAAGCCGGAACCTGCAAAATTGTCCGAAAAGCCTGCCGTTCAGGGGGCTGAAACGGAGAAAGCGGAGGTTAAAAAAGAACCAGAGGACGTTAATGAAGGCGGAAATTTAAGCGGCAGAATAGAAGAGCTTTCGGGAGAAGTTGTTATCGCGAACAAAGCGGAGGCATCCTCCGGAATGCTCGGTTCTATCGGGCAGGAACCTGCACAAACGTTGAAACATACCAGCTCTGTGACTGAAAAACCGGCAGATTCAGACAAAACTTGACGTATTGTGCGTAGACGGGGAGAGATATGCTTATGTCCTTTAATAAGCCGAATATCGTTATAAGCAGGTGTTTTGTGAATGCAGTGAGATATAACGGGGCAAGGATATCCAGCAGTTTTATGAATATGCTGAAAAATTATGTGAATTTCATTCCTGTCTGCCCCGAGATGGAAGTGGGGCTCGGAGCTCCGCGCATGCCGGTACGACTGGTGGAGAAGAAGGACGGGGTTCACATGATACAACAGAAAACGGAAAGGGACGTCACGGACGAGATGTCGGAGTTTGCCTCGGTTTTTCTGTCGGGTCTTAAGGATATTGACGGGTTTGTTCTCAAGTCCATGTCTCCTTCCTGCGGCATAGCGTCAGTAAAAATATACGGATCAATGGAGAAAAAACCTGCCGTGCGAAGGAATAAAGGGCTTTTTGCGGAGAAGGTAAGGGAGCGATATTCGCACCTGCCGGTTGAGAGCGAAGGCAGGGTTATGGACCCCGACATAAAGGAAAATTTTTTAACGGCGATATTCTCGCTGTCGGAATTAAGAAACGTTAAAAAGCATATTACATCCCAGGGAAAACTTGTTGAGTTTCATACGGGTTACAAACTTCTGTTAATGGCTTTTTCACAGAGCAGAATGCGCATTATGGGGAAAATAGCGGCAAACCATGAAAAACTGCCGTTTACTTCGGTGATGGAGAGTTATGTGAGGGAATTCATGGAGATTTTTACAAGGAGAGCAAACAGAAAGGCGCATATAAACGTCCTTCAGCACGCTTTTGGATATTTTTCCCCGAAAATAACCGCCGGAGAAAAAAAGAATTTTCTTTCTTTGCTTCAGAGATATAGAAACGGAGATATTCCGCTCAATTTTCTGCTTGAGATAGTCAGAGTATATATCGCAAGGACGGGAGATGGCTATCTTATAAAACAAAAATATTTCAATCCCTACCCGGAAGAGCTTCAGTAGCGGTAATCTGAAACCCTGAACCAGTGTTTGGTCCGCTGGCAGATCTTAACAAGCATCAGCATAACTGGTACTTCTATCAGCACGCCTACAACGGTCGCCAGTGCGGCGCCTGAACCCAATCCAAAAAGCATTGCTGCTGTTGCAATCGCCACCTCAAAATGATTGGAGGCACCTATCATAGCGGAAGGAGCGGCATCCTCATATGTGAGTTTCAACACCTTTGCAAGTCCGTATCCCAACCAGAAGATGAGGTTGGTCTGAATAAAGAGGGGTATTGCAATCCACAATATTATCAGGGGATTGGCTATAATAACAGCCCCTTTGAATGAAAAAAGAAGCAGAAGAGTAACAAGAAGAGCTAACATTGTTACCGGCGTAAGGAAATGAAGAAACTTTTTCACGAACCACTCTTCACCCTTTTTTTTCAAAATCCATTTGCGAGTCAGATATCCCGCCAGAAGAGGCAGAGCCACATAAATAATGATTGAAAGAAGCATTGCCTGCCAGGGAACAGGCAGTTTGCCTACCCCCAGAAGGAATCCGCCAAGAGGTCCATAAAGAAATAGCATTGTGAGTGAGTTGATTGCCACCATAACAAGCGTGTGCCCGTCATTGCCTTTCGCCAGATAACTCCATACGAGCACCATTGCCGTGCAGGGAGCGACACCCAGCAGGATGGCTCCAGCCAGATAACTGCGCCACAAGGGAACCGCAAGCATTTTTATTCCCTCATACATTACCACTGTTCCTACCCCGCGCGTTGCTCCTAAAGGAATGTCCAAACCGAAAGGCATTTTGACATAGTCTAAAGCATCCGTTCCTATAAAATGTCTGAAAAGAATACCCAGAAAAAAGTAAGCGATAATATACATCGTGAACGGCTTTATCGCCCAGTTTACAAACAAGGTAAGTCCGACAGGCTTGACACTCTTTCCTGCCTTAAGGACTTCGGCAAAATCTATCTTTACCATTATAGGATACATCATAAAGAAAAGGCAGACGGCTATGGGGATGGAAATTACAGGAGCGTCTCCTATGTATATCGCCAGTCCATCCATGAACTTCGCAAATTCGGGTGCAAGCCTGCCCAGGATAATCCCTGCTCCTATACACAAAAATACCCATAAAGTCAGGTACCTTTCAAATATTGAGAGTTTCCTTTCAGCCATTTTTTCTCCAGTTATATTTAGGGTTTGAACGCTTTTACTTTTATGCTTGTGACGGTCACTTTGATTTTATCTTCTTTCCATGTGTTTTCGGATACTATTTTTATATCTTTAAACCCTGCTTTTCTTATCTTGTCTATATAGTCTTTCTTTTCCAGAGCGCCTGCAATACAGCCGGTCCATAATTCAAAATCTTCTTTTACCGTTTCAGGAACAGGTTCTTCGGTTACCAAATCAGAAACCATAAGCCTTCCTCCTGGTTTTAAAACTCTGTAAGCTTCCCTGAAAGTTTTAAGTTTGTCTGGAGAAAGATTGATAACGCAGTTGCTTATAATCACATCCACAGAATTGTCATCTACGGGTAGATTTTCTATTTCACCGAGTCTGAATTCAACATTTTCATACTCGTGTTTTTTGGCATTTTTTATTGCTTTTTTGACCATTTTTTCAGTCATGTCAACACCAATGACAAATCCGTTTTTCCCAACTCTGTTTGCCGCCATAAATACATCAACTCCTGCTCCTGAACCTAAATCCAGCACTCTTTCGCCTTCTTTTAACTCTGCAAGAGCTACAGGATTGCCGCATCCCAACCCCTGAAAAGATTCTGAAGGTATATTTTTAATATCGTCTGCCGAATAGCCGATTCCTTCTGCCTTTTGTATTAAATCATCCCCGCATGAATCGCATGAGCAGGAACAGCAACCACTTTTTTTTGTAACAATTTCCGAATATCTTTTTTTAATCCGTTCTTTTATTTTTTTCTTTTCCATTTGACTGACTCCTTTTTATGTTTTCCAGAATATGTACAAACCTCCCAGAATGACGAGTGCTCCGCAGATTTTCTTGATGGCCGCGGCGGTTTTGGACTTTTCGTTCCAGCGAAGATAAGATTCTACTAATTCAGTAAGCGTCCCTGCCAGAACTATAACTGCACAGTGTCCTGCCGCATACACCAGCAGAAGCGAAATACCGTATAAAAACTGCGTGCCTGAAATTCTGAAGGTTAGTGTAAGCATAGGCGCCATATAGGCAAACGTGCACGGTCCTACGGCGGCTCCGAAGATCAGTCCGAGCAGAAATGCCGCAAGAAATCCTTTTTGCTTAAAGACCGGCTGGTTCATGCCTTTTAGTCCCGGGAATTTTACAAGTTCAAGAAGATAAAGACCTGCGAATATCAGTACAGCGGCCACCAAATAATTTCCCCAACGGCCTACGTCTCCGGCTATTTTACCCAGCAATGCGGTTATCGTGCCTATAACAGCAATCGTAACAAAAATGCCTGCCGCAAATACGAACGATAATCTGCATGCCTTCCGAGTTGAGATTTCTCCCTGTTCGCTAATAAATCCAACAATAAGAGGAATACTGGCGAGATGGCATGGGCTTAAAAGAATGCTCAATATCCCCCAGACGAAAGAAGCGGATAAAGCAATTAGCGGAGCGCCTTCAACTGCCCGTGTCAAAGTAATAAACAATCGTTGCATGTTTATTTGTCCTGTCTTTCGGGTAGAGTATTCTTTTTAAATTCATAACCTAAACTATCCCAGCGTGCAAGTATGTCGTCTTTAGCCATAAATCCCGTATTTCTTGCAATTTCCTTTCCTTCCGCGTCAATAAATATCTGAGTGGGGATACCCCGTACATTATATTTTTCAGTCAAAGAAGGATTTTCGTATACATCAATGAATCTGATCACCAGCTGTCCTTTATATTCC
>CAZAMK010000110.1:0-373 GCA_964486345.1 uncultured bacterium | reverse complement strand
AATTCTTCAAGTATAGGCTGCATCATCTTGCAAGGTACGCAACTGGTTGAACCCAAATCAAGCAGTTGAGGCAGTTTTTTGGAAACAACGGGTTCAGCAGAAGGTTCAATAACAGAAGATTCGGTAACCGGTAAATTTTTCGGTACCGGCGCTTCCTTTCTTTGTTTGAAAACAAAAATTGATATAACTGTTAGTGCGATAACTCCTGTTATAACTTTATCTCTTATGTTTGTAATCTTCATTTTTTCTCTCCTTCATTTATTCACAAGAAACCTTTTTATTTCTTCCGGAGTAAGAACTTTACCTGCGTTTTTGACGGTTCCATTAACGACCAGCGCAGGAGTGAGCAAAACTCCATAATTCATAATGTCCT
>CAZAMK010000109.1:0-4850 GCA_964486345.1 uncultured bacterium | reverse complement strand
CGCTCCTCAAACAGACGCCCGCTTCAGAAACCGCCCGGCAGGGCACTGTCAGAAAGGAGCTTCTTATGGCAGAATTTTAGAGAATCTTCTCTCTGCCGCAGTCCTGTGTTTCTTGCAATTGAAGACGGTTTATAGTAAATTATAGCGTTATCTGAATAATGCAAATGGAAAAGAAAATAGGGTTTATAGGGGATTCGGCTTCAATTGAATTTTTCAGCGTCTTCGGGGCGGAAATATATCCCGCGCATACGCAGGAAGAGGCATTCGGCGCAATTGGGAAACTCAACATTTCCGAATACGCGATGGTTTTTATCACCGAGGAGGTTTTTGACAGGGAGCGGTTTCAAAGGTACATGATGGACAAGAAGCTTCTGGTAATACCGAGTTTAAAGTCAAAAGAAGGCAAGGGATATCAGATTGTGGAAGAGCTTATCAGGAAAGCGACCGGCATGAAAGAATAGTAACTTCATTTCACGTTTATCGTTTCACATTTCACGCTTTTTGGAGCGTTCCCCGGAAAAATCCGGGGCAAGTGGGATAAATGGACAACGGCAAAATAATAAAGGTGAGCGGCCCGCTGGTTCAGGCGGAAGGCATGAAGTCTTCCAGGATGTATGATGTGGTTCAGGTTGGGGAAGACAAACTGGTCGGTGAGATAATACGTTTAGACGGCGATAAGGCATCCATACAGGTATATGAAGAAACCGAGGGGTTGAAGGTAGGCGACCCTGTGTTTGATACCGGCGCGCCTCTTACGGTTGAACTTGGCCCCGGGCTTCTTTCCAATATCTTTGACGGCATACTCCGGCCTCTTTCCCGGATAGAGAAAAAGGGAGATTTTATTTTCAGGGGGATACAGATGCCAGCCCTTGACAGGGAACAAAAATGGGAGTTTGTGCCGTCTGTCAAAAAAGGCGACAGGGTTGAAGGAGGGGATATCATAGGGGAGGTGCAGGAAACCGCTATCCTCCTGCACAAAATAATGGTCCCTCCCGGCTTGAAAGGAACGGTTGCCGATATAAAAAAAGGCAGTTTCACGGTTGAGGAGGAGATAGGCAGGATAAAAACGGAAGATAAAGGTGAAGAATCTCTTTATCTTATGCAGAAATGGCCTGTACGGTTGAGGCGTCCGGTAAGGGGCAAGAAGCCTCCCTCCGAGCCGCTTGTCACAGGCCAGAGGGTCATAGATACCCTGTTTCCCGTCCTCAAGGGCGGAACCGCCTGCATCCCTGGCCCCTTTGGCTCGGGTAAGTGCGTAACGGGGAGAACACATGTACTGCTTGCGAGCGGGAAGATAAAAACTATTGAAGAGATATACAAAGATGCCGTAAAATGCGGGGAAAAAATTTCAAAAGAAAACGAAGAATATATAGTGCTGAAAAGACCTATAAAAGTGCTCTCTTATTCCGACGGCAAAATAGTTGAAGGGTTTTCTACCGTAGCATACAAAGGGCGTACCGAGAAGATTGTGAGAATTCATACGCATTCCGGCAGGGTGCTGGAGGTTACGCCGGCGCACAAACTTTTCAGGTTTAACGAAGACATGAGAATAGAAGAAACTCCCGCAATAACGCTGAAGGAAGGAGATTATCTTGCCGCCCCGCGTACAATCCCGTGCGCAAGCGAAAAGTATAAAATCCCTGTCTGTACTGTTTTTCAGAATTACAGAAGCGCAGATAAGCCGTTGAACCGGCAGGTCAGAGATTTGATATGCAGGATGAAAGAGGAACGGGGCACTTTGCAAAAAGTTGCCGATGAACTGAAAATTTCATATGGCGCTCTGAAGGAATGTTATGCAGGGAAAAACAACCCCACCCTGAAATTCATAAAAAAAATTCATGCAAAAAACGGACTGGATGCGCCTGTTCCCGGGAGAATAAAAGGACATGCCAACAGTTTGTCCTGTAAAATGCCTGAATATCTGGATGAGAAGCTTTCTTTATTCCTCGGGCTTCTTATGGCAGACGGGATGCTTAAAGGGCGGTCCATAAGATTTTATAACAATGATGAGCATATACTCGGACTTTATTCTGCGCTTGTGACGGAACTCTTTGGCGTAAAAACTGTGGAGCGGTATGCCCGGACCGTTAATTGTTTATGGCTTGAATCCTGCGTGGTATCCGAACTGCTGAGATTTTTCCAGTTTCCCGGAATAAAGAAATCAAGAAATCTGGTTCTTCCTCCGCCTTTACTGCAGAGCTCAAAAAAAGTTTTGAGAAGTTTCCTGAAGGGATATTTTTTATGCGACGGCTATTTTGCGTACAACAAAGGGGAAATTGAGATTGCTACGGCAAGCAGGATACTTGCTTCTCATCTGTCTTATCTGCTGAGCCGCCTCGGCATAGTATGTAAGATAAGGGAGAAAACGGTAAACGGCACGGTATATTTCAGGGTTTTTATCAGAGGCAATGAAGAAATAGGCAAATTTTACGCTTTGACAGGAGACGATGCTTTTGCAAAATATGCGTTAATGAAGAAATATCTTTCCATGGATATGAAACGGTATCAAAGATGCGATGTCCTGAATATCTCTCCCGCTTTCTGTGAAAATGTTTACAATAACTGCGGCAGGCCTTATCAAAAATTAAAAGATGCCGGTGTGGAAATATTCAACCTTCTTGCAGGGGAAAAGATAACCCTGTCGCTTTTCAAAACTTTTGCAAAGGTAACGGAAGACCCGCATTTGCAGAAATTAGCGTTTAACTGCCTGGCACACGTATATCAGGATAGGATAGTCAAGATAGAAACGGAAGATTACAATCTTCCCATATACGACCTGCAGGTTGAAAAATACCATAATTTCATAGGCGGGAATATTCCCTCATTGTTGCATAACACCGTTGTCCTGCATGCTGTGGCGAAGTGGGCGGACTCGCAGGTTGTGGTCTATATAGGCTGCGGGGAGAGGGGCAACGAGATGGCCGATGTCCTCATGGAATTCCCCGAGCTAAAAGACCCTGCTTCGGGCAGGCCCCTCATGGAAAGGACAGTTCTTATCGCCAATACGTCAAACATGCCTGTCGCCGCCAGAGAGGCATCCATATACACGGGGATTACCCTGGGCGAATACTTCAGGGATATGGGATATTCAGTTGCTCTCATGGCTGATTCCACAAGCAGGTGGGCCGAGGCCCTGCGCGAGATTTCCGGAAGAATGGAGGAGATGCCAGGGGAAGAAGGATATCCAGCTTATCTGGGGACAAGTGTTGCCTCTTTTTACGAGAGGTCAGGCAGGGTTGAATGTTTAGGTTCCGGAGACGCAAGAGAAGGTTCCCTTTCCGTCATAGGTGCGGTCAGCCCTCCCGGAGGCGATTTAACCGACCCTGTTGTACAGATGACTCTGCGGGTGGTGAAGGTTTTCTGGGGGTTGGACGACCGGCTCGCTTACCAGAGGCATTTCCCTGCCATCAACTGGCTTACAAGCTACTCCTTATACGAGGAGAACATAAAACCCTATCTGCAAGAAAAAATTGCGCCTGATTTTACGGATATAAGGCAGGAGGCGCTTTCAATCCTTGAGAAGGAAGCGGAACTCAACGAGATAGTACGACTTGTGGGGATGGAAACCCTTTCCTTGCAAGACCGACTTATACTTGAGACCGCCCGTTCAATCAGGGAGGATTTTCTCCACCAGAGCGCTTTTGACGAGAGGGACGCTTATACCACGTTGAGACGGCAGTACAGGATGCTCAAGGCTATTCTTCTTTTCCACCATCTTGCCTCTGATGAACTGCAAAAAGGCGCTGTTCTGGAAAAAATTATGGGGATGTCCGTGCGGACTCATATAGTAAAGATGAGGTACATTGCCCCCGAAGAGACGGAAGCGGAGTTTGATAAGATAGAGCAGGAGATACACGGTTCTTTTCTCCCCCCTTCCACTTCACGCACATAAAAACAATCACCATACGGGAACTTTGTTCCCGGTATATGCAAACAAGAAGAAACTTTGTTTGCGTCAAACGATAGTATAACTATTGTATATCTATCATATAGCAATCGTATAACAGGGTTATATCGAATACATGGTGACGGCCGCCTGGCCTGCAGATATACAACCATCGTTTGCCGGCAGGCGGCTGTGGATATACACGACAAAGCCTGCCTTATTCAGTTTTCCGCAAACCATATCCAGCAAAAGAATATTCTGGAATACGCCGCCCGATAAAACTGCTACAGAAATATTCTTTTCTTCCTTTATGCTTTTACAGATTTCTGTAATTATTCCTGCAACGCCCTCGTGGAATCTGTAAGAAATGGTGCTTGCCGGGATGCTCTTTTCCGTATCTTGTACAACGCTTCTTATCAGCGGTGACGGGTCAATAATGAGTTTTCCCTGCTCGTTTTTTATGCCAAACGCGTAAGGAGACGCCTTTACTTTTTCCGCCGCCATCTCCAGTTCAATTGCCGCCTGTGCGTCGTAGGTTATTTCCTTGCGTATCCCGGCAATGGCGGAAACTGCGTCAAAAAGCCGCCCCATGCTTGATGCGGGCGGGCAGTTGACGTTGTTTTCCATCATATCATTCACTGCAGACACCTGTTTTTTATCAATTTCTTCCAGAAAGGGTATCTTCAACCGGTGGAAGTCACTGCCGTATGCCTTGTGCAGGAAAGCCGCCCCGCTTCTCCATACCTCCTTTATCGCTTTTTCCCCGCCCGGCAGTTCAGTGTAATCAAGGAAGGCGAACCTTTCATATCCTTCATAATCGGCAAGCATAATCTCTGCCCCGCGGATATCGCCGCTTTCCCCGTACCCTGTTCCGTCCATTGCAATTCCTATAACCTTTTTATTGGACAGGCGGTTTTCAATCATGCATGAGGCGATATGGGCATGGTGGTGCTGAACGGCGAGC
>CAZAMK010000108.1:966-4904 GCA_964486345.1 uncultured bacterium | reverse complement strand
CTTGTGTGCAGGTTGTTGGCTTTCTTGATGTCGGAGATTGAAACATTGTATTTTCTGCTGATTGCCGTGAGATTATCGCCTTTTTTAACCTTGTGATATGTTGTATCGTATCCCCACCTGGCGGAGGCAGTTGTTACCGTTTCTTTCTTTTTACTCGGGGTTTTATTTGCCGTTTTGTTTTCTGTCTTGCTCTCAATCTTTTTTACAGCAAGTTTTTGCTTGGGATATATGACGGTTGATTTGAGATTATTGAGCTTTTTGATATTGCTTGGGGTAGTGTTATATTTCCTCGCTACCGCAGAGAGGTTTTCGCCCTTCTTAACGTAGTGGTATTGCGTTATCTGGTCAGAATAAAGGTATGTACACAAAAGCATAAAAAGCATTGCGCACACGTCATATCTTATTCTCATCATCCCCTCCTTTTTCTGAATTCAACGGAAAAATTTTCGCTATCTCTCTTTTCTTTTTCTCAAAATACTCGTCTATCTTGCATCGCAGTCCTTCCATGTTTTCAATAGTGAGTATCCGCTGTTCAAGTTTTTCCTGCTCCTCAAGAATCGTTCTCAAAGCATCTGCGATGGGGTCAGGCAATTTTGCATGGTCAAGGTCTATCTTTTCCCTCTTGTATTCCCCGACTATTCTGCCCGGCACTCCCACCACCGTTGCGCATGGAGGCACGTCTTTTATCACGACAGAGCCGGCCCCGATTTTTGAGTTCTTCCCAAGCGTTATGGCGCCGAGTACAACTGCCCCCGCTCCGATTACAACATTGTCTTCTATAGTCGGATGACGCTTTTTTTTCTCCGTAGACGTTCCACCGAGGACTACCCCCTGGTAAAGAAGCACTCCATCCCCGATTTCCGCAGTTTCTCCTATGACGACGCCCATTCCGTGGTCAATAAAAAAACGTTTTCCTATTTTTGCGCCGGGGTGTATCTCTATACCCGTCAGCATCCTGCTTATGTGTGAAAGGAGGCGCGCGATGCTCTTGTTTCCGCTTACCCATAAAGCATGTGCAATCCTGTGCATGAAAAGGGCGTGAAGCCCGGGATAAGACGTAAGCACCTCAAATATATTCCTTGCCGCCGGGTCCTTTTCAAAGACCGTCTTCACATCTTCTTTTATTTTACCAAACATATCTATGTTTTTCCAAATCTAATTTAAAAAGCTCCGGGATTTTCAAAGAGTTCCTTGAAGCGCTTATAAAACATTCCCGCATAAGAGCCGTCAATAACTCTGTGGTCAAAAGAGAAAGAGACGTTGGTTATCCATCTGACTTCGGGTTTATCTTCAATGACAACCACCTCTTTCCCCAGCTTGCCGACGCCCATAATCGCAGTCCCAGGAGGGCTTATTATCGGTTGGAAATTTTCCACCCCGTACATGCCGAGGTTGGATATGACAAAGCCGGCGTTTTTCATATCCTCTTCCGAGAGTTTGTTTACGCGCGCTTTTTCAATTATTCTCTTCCGGTCTTCGCTCACCTGCGTTATATCCTTTTTTTCGCATTCCCTTAAAACAGGGACGAGAAGTCCCTGCTCCACCGATATCGCAAGTCCGATGTTCACCGCCTGATATAGCCGTATTTCTCCGTTGACAAGGCGGGCGTTTATTAAAGGATATTCCTTTATCGCTCTTGCCGCCGTATATATGACGAAATCTGTGTAGGTAAGTTCAATACCCTGTTTCTTCTTCTGTTCCCTTATCTTTACTATGCTGTCGCTGATGAACTTGCCCTGGAAGTAGTAGTGAGGTATCTCCCTTTTGCTCTCGGCAAGCCTTTTTGCGATGATTCTTCTCAAAGGCGTCCATTCCTGCACCGTGTATTCGCCGCTTTCCCCTGTTTTAGCCGGTGCTCCTTTAGCGGCTATGTATTCCAGAACGTCTTTCTTCTCAATTCTCCCATCAGGCCCCGAACCTGTTACCAGCGAGATATCTATGCCAGATTCCTCCGCCGTCTTTTTGGCAAGGGGGCTTGCTTTTACTCTTCCAGAAAATGCGGGTTCACTATCTTTCTGCGAGGAAGCGTGGACTGCGTCGTCATGAACTTCCTCTTTCTTCTCTTCCGCTTTCGCCGTCTTCGCCGGTGCAGACGAATCCGGCGCTTTCTCATCAGGGTTATCCGAAGTGTATCCGATGACCGTTGTTACGGGAATGGGGTCTTCGGAAGGCTCATAGAGCTTTTTGATAAGGTATCCGTCGTGAAGTGCCTCAACCTCAAAATTGGTTTTGTCGCTCATGACCTCAAAAAGCACGTCGCCCTTTTCAACCTTTTCTCCCTCGTTTTTCTTCCATGAAACGATGTACCCGTCCTCCATCGTCTCACCGAGCTTTGGCATAATTATTTCTTTTACCATTTGTTTATCCTTTAATCATTTTCCTTGCGGCCGCGCATATCTTGTTTACGTCCGGAATCGCCATCTTTTCCAGCACGGGGCTTTTGGGCATCGGCACGTCTTCTCCCGCAACTCTCACTACCGGCCCGTCCAGCAAGTCAAATGCCTTCTCCATTATCTGTGCTGTTATCTCCGCTCCCGTCCCGCCCGTCTTGCAGTCTTCCTCCACAATAACGGCCCTGTTTGTCTTGGAAAGGGATTTTATGACAGTATCCATGTCCATCGGCAAAAGTGTGCGCAGGTCTACTATTTCCGTTGAAATTCCTTCTTTCTCAAGGATGTTTGCGGCTTCAATGCATGCGAAAAGCATTTTTGAATACGTTATAAGCGTGATGTCGGAACCTTCTCTTTTTATCTCCGCCGCTCCTATGGGTATGGTGTATTCTCCCTCGGGAACTGCGCCCTTTGTGTTATACAGCATCTTATGCTCAATGAACACAACAGGGTTATTCTCTCTTATGGAGCTTTTAAGGAGTCCCTTCGCGTCGTAAGGTGTTGCAGGCATGACAACCTTTATGCCGGGTATATGTATCAACCATGACTCCAGCGACTGTGAATGATGCGCCCCCAGCGTCCTTCCTGCTCCTCCTTCCGTCCTTATAGTCAGAGGGACTGTGCATTTACCTCCGAACATATACCTTATCTTCGCCGCCTGGTTGTTAAGCTGTTCAAGGCACAGGCCGATGAAGTCTATGTACATGATTTCCGCAACCGGCCGCAGGCCAGTCAGAGCCGCTCCGAGCCCCACGCCCACTATTGCATTTTCAGAAATCGGCGTGTCAAGCACTCTTTCATCGCCGTATTTTTTCCATAGGTCTGCGGTCACGCCGTACGCCCCGCCGTAAATTGCGATATCCTCTCCCAAAAGAAAAACATCCGGGTCTCTTTCCATTTCTTCCGCAAGAGCTTCATTTAATGCCTGCCTGTAGGTTATCTCTCTCATTCTCATCCCCTTTTAAAACAGCGTATAGGGTATAGCGTAGAGCGTATAGAAAAAAATAAAAAATACTACTCTACGCTGAACGCTTCACGCTAAACGCTAATCTTTTATACGTACAAATCCGTATACAGTTCTTCCGGTTCCGGATACGGACTCTTTATTGCGTAGTCAACCGCCTCCTCCATCTCTTTTGTGACAAATTCCTCAACCTCTTTAATTTCCTCAATGGTGAGGACTCCCTGCTCCGCCATTCTGGCCGAGAAAAGCTTTATCGGATCCCTCTCTCTCCAGAATTTTTCCTCTTCTCTCGTCCTGTAAGCCCTTGTGTCGCTTCTGCTGTGGCCGTAGTATCTGTAGGTGTTTGCAACTATGAAACTCGGGCCTTTCCCGCTCCTTGCGAATTCAATCCATTTTCCCGCCGCTTCCCTGACTGCAAGGACGTCCTGCCCGTCAACCGTTTCCGAGGGTATGTCAAAAGCGAGCGCTTTCTTTGACAGGTCTTCCACGGCGCTTGCCCGCTTTACAGATACGCTCATCCCGTAAAGGTTGTTTTCACAGATGTAAACAACGGGAAGTTTCCATAACGAAGCCATGTTCAGACA
>CAZAMK010000108.1:353-956 GCA_964486345.1 uncultured bacterium | reverse complement strand
CTCGCCCCGTCACCGAAGAAGCATACGACGACCTGTCCGGTCTTTTTAATCTTTACGGAAAGTCCCGCGCCGGTCGCTATTCCGAGGCTTCCCGCCACAATCCCGTTTGCTCCGAGATTGCCTTTTGACACGTCCGCAAGGTGGAGAGACCCGCCCTTGCCTTTGCATACGCCCGTCTTCTTGCCGAGTATCTCCGCCATCAGAGCTTTAAGATCGCCGTCTTTGGCAACTGCGTGTCCGTGCCCCCTGTGCGTGCTGGTGATGTAGTCGTCGGGCTTCAGCATGGATATTGCACCTGCCGCAACCGCCTCCATGCCTGCGTAAAGATGGGAGCCGCCTTCCGCTATATTCTTTGCAAGGAGCTCCATTATCATGTCTTCAAACTGCCTGATTTCCATCATCTGCCTTAAAAGTTTCTTCGCCAGTTCTTTATCCATTTTCATCCTTTTATCCTGTTATTTCCATTCTCTGATTTGTCATTCCTGCACGTATTAGGCAGGAATCCATAAACTTTGTTCCTTTTTTTCTGGTTCCCTGCTTAGTTTATCCCTGTATGTATTAGACAGGGACAGGGATGACAGAAAGCGTCAGTTTTCACGGCTT
>CAZAMK010000108.1:0-343 GCA_964486345.1 uncultured bacterium | reverse complement strand
CTTGGCGTAGGCGGAGAGAGGGTTTGGGTGAGGGGTGTTCTTCACGGCTTTATTATTATTTTCAGCCCTTCTTTCTTCTCCGCTTTTTCAAGCCCTTCTTTTATGTTATCAAGAGCGAAAGTGTG
The DNA here is from genome assembly GCA_964486345.1 of uncultured bacterium. Lineage (GTDB taxonomy): Bacteria > Ratteibacteria > UBA8468 > B48-G9 > JAFGKM01 > JAFGKM01. The sequence continues at coordinate 218 of CAZAMK010000108.1, read as the reverse complement.
CGTAATGTATTTTTTTGCCTGAATCCTGCCGGCGGCGATTAAATCCAGCGCAATTTTGTTGTGCACCGGGTTTGAACCGTGTGTGCCGGTGACGAAAAACTCACCGTAGTGCAGGAGGTTGCTGTTGAAATTGATGAACGGTTTTTCCTTCGGAAGCCCGCCGAAGTAATTGACGGAACACCTCTTTGCCACCAGTTCCAGTGCCTGTTCCTGCGGAT
>CAZAMK010000107.1:0-4904 GCA_964486345.1 uncultured bacterium | reverse complement strand
CATTAGGTTGACCGTGGTTTCATATCCCTTGTCGCGGGCGTCCTTAATCATGTCAAGAGCCTCGGGTATCTGGTGGATGTAGGTTGCTACCCTGACCATGTCTATGACGCTTTTTTCCTTAGGAAGTATATCCGTATGGTAGTCTGTCCTTTCCGCATCGGCCATTACGGAAATCTTTATCGGGCCTTTGTTTTTTTCCACAATCCTGCGTATGGAGTCTTCGTCGCAGAATTTCCACGGGCCGAATTCCGTCGGGGAATAGATTTTCTTTGAGGATTTGTAGCCGAATTCTATATAGTCTATTCCTGCTTCCACGCACGCCTGGTAAATCTTCTTCACGATGGCGTCATCATACTGGTGTTTGTTCATCAGTCCGCCGTCCCTTATGGTGCAGTCAAGGATTTTTATATCCGGCCTGTACGTTACCCATTCACCCTTCGTTCCCGCAGTTACAGTCTGTTTTTTTTCTTCCATTTTCAGCTCCTTGTTGAAAAGCGTGAAATGTGAAACAACGTTTTTTGTTGTCCCTGCATGTTTTAAGCAGGGATCTATAGCAATTCTTTCTGGATCCCTGCCTAAGTTTATCCCTGTATGCATAGACAGGGACAGGGATGACAGAAAACGTCACATCTCACGTTTCACAATTCCAAGCGAGAGGTTCATGGTTTTACTTTAGCCATTTATTATACCATAAGGCAAATTTTGCATAATAATCCGGTTAATAAAATCTGCGGGAAATGTAGTATAATAATAAGTTATGATTACACGCATAAGGAATTTTTCAATCATCGCGCACATTGACCACGGCAAGTCCACTCTTGCGGACCGCCTGCTTTCCTTCACGGGTACGATTGAGGACCGAAAGATGCGGGAGCAGGTGCTTGATACGATGGATCTTGAGCGGGAAAGGGGCATCACCATAAAGGCGCAGGCGGTAAGGATGGAGCATGAGGGCTATATCCTGAACCTTATAGATACGCCGGGGCACGTGGATTTTTCCTACGAGGTTTCGCGCTCGCTCGCCGCTTGCGAAGGTGCGATTCTTCTGGTTGACGCAACGCAGGGCATAGAGGCGCAGACGCTTGCAAATGCGCATCTGGCACTGGAGGGCGGCCTTGCAATAATCCCCGTAATAAACAAGATAGATCTCGCTTCGGCCGACCCAGCCCGTGTCAAAGAAGAGTTGAAGAACGCCTTCGGAATAAAGCCGGAAGACGTTCTGCTTGTCTCCGCAAAGACGGGGGAGGGAGTGAAGGAGATTATCAGGGCCATTATTGAGCGCGTGCCGCCGCCGGCAATGACAGACGCCTCACACCTTCAGGCGCTTATCTTTGATTCGCATTACGACTCATACCGCGGGGTTGTGGCAAGACTGCGCGTGTTCAACGGCGAGCTTGCCGTAGGGAAAGACATAAAGGTTATGAGCATAGATAAAAAATTTGAAGTTCAGGAAGTGGGGTACTTAAGAATGGGGCAGGTCCCGGCGCAGAAGCTTCTTCCAGGAGAGGTTGGATATATGATTGCGGGAATCAGGGAGGTAAGGGATTGCAGGGTTGGCGATACTGTCACCGGCTGGGTTAACCCCGCGCCTCATCCACTACCCGGATATAAACAGATGAAGCCGATGGTTTTCTGCGGGTTTTATCCGGTCTCGGGCGACGACTACGGGCTGTTGAAGGACGCCATAGGGAAATTGCAGTTGAACGATGCGGCTCTTTACTACGAACCTGAAACGTCCACCGCTCTCGGATTCGGGTTCAGGTGCGGCTTTCTCGGGCTTCTGCACCTGGAAATTGTCCAGGAGCGCATTGAAAGGGAGTTTACGCTGGATATCGTAGCCACAGCTCCGAGCGTCGTATATAGAGTGATATTGAAAAACGGGATTTCAAAAATGATAGAAAACCCTTCACTGCTTCCTCCCGCCGCAGATATAGCCGCAATTGAAGAGCCGTACTGCTGTCTTACTGTTCTTTCGCCTTCCTCATACATGGGGGCGGTAATGGAGCTTGTGAAGGAGAAGGAGGGAGAGTTTATCTCAACAGAGTATCTTGACATGGAACGTATTATGATGATATTTGAACTGCCCCTCTCAAGGATTATAGTTGATTTTCATGACCGGCTCAAGGCGGTGACGCGCGGCTACGCCTCAATGGATTATGAAGTTACGGAATACCGTGTCTCGGATGTTGTGAAAATGGATATCCTTCTCAACTACGCGCCGGTTGACGCTTTGAGCGCAATAGTTTCCCGCAGGAATGTACAGTACGTCGGCAGGGAGCTGGCGGCGAAACTGCGGACGCAAATTCCCCGGCACCAGTTTGAGATTCCAATACAGGCGGTAGTCGGCGGCAAGGTTGTAGCGCGCGAGACCATCGCTCCCATGCGCAAGGACGTGCTCCAGAAATGCTACGGCGGCGACATAACCAGAAAGCGCAAACTGCTTGAAAAACAGAAAGAGGGAAAAAGAAGGATGAAAAGGATAGGAAGCGTTGACATCCCGCAGGACGTTTTCCTGTCGGTGCTTAAGATAAACAAATGACTGCTTTATACATCCACATACCGTTTTGCGTCAAAAAATGCAATTACTGCGATTTTGTCTCTTTTGCGGGAGCGGATGAGGAGACGGTAGACAGCTATGTTTTCGCCCTCCTGAAAGAATTGAAAGCGAATGAAAAACTCCTTTGCGGCGGGATTTCCACCGTCTATCTGGGAGGAGGAACGCCAGTTCTTCTTTCCCCCCGCTACGTGGAGCGTATCTTTTCCGCAATAAAAAAAATCTGTCCTGATTTCCCGGGAGAGCGCGAGATTACGATAGAGGCAAACCCCGGCGCAGTAACTGCGGATAAACTGAAGGCGTTCAGAGAGGCGGGAATCAGCAGAGTTTCTCTCGGGGTGCAGAGTTTTGACGACGAAATGCTCGGCAGACTCGGCCGCATACACAAGGCGGATGATTCCGTAAAGACGTATAACGATTGCCGCTCGGCAGGGTTTGAGAACGTAAGCTTTGATTTGATGTTTGCGCTTCCCAACCAGGCGCTTTCTCTGTGGGAAAAAGATATCCGCAAGGCAGTTTCCCTCGCCCCCGAGCATATCTCCTGTTATAATCTGCAGGTTGAAGAAGGTACTCCGATGTGGGATAAAAAATATTCGGAAGCCGGCGAATCGGCCGGAGAACGGTTTGTTTTCCCGGACGAGGAGACAGATGCGGAGATGTATCTTTTTGCCGCCCAATACCTTAAGGAGCATAACTACCGCCGCTACGAGATTTCCAACTTTTCGCTGACGGGCAGGGAATGCCTCCATAACATAAATTACTGGAAAAACGGGGATTATCTGGGATTGGGCGTTGCGGCCCATTCGCATATCGCAGGGGAGAGGCGGGCGAACACAAGCTCCCTGAAAGAGTATCTTGCCTCTCCTGAAACATCCGTTGTTGAGCAGATACCCCCGGATTCTTTCTCGCACAGGCAGGAGACTGTTTTTCTCGGCCTGCGCATGGCGGAAGGCGTTGAAACAAGATTGTTTGGGGGGTTTGAGAAGGACATTGAGCAACTGTTGGGAGAAGGGTTGATTGAACTGCATTCCGGCAGATACCGTCTGACAGGGCGGGGCATTCTGCTCGGCAACGAGGTTTTCCGCCATTTCGTCTGACGCTTAACCGTTTTATTCAGGAAATAAACTTGACAATCAGCGTGGAAAGTATTAAAAAATACTTAGGAGAAAACCGTTTCACTGACAAATTTTGCAGAGCAAATTCTCATTGTTTGTCATTGCGAGGGAGCCTGCCCCGTTCTACGGGGCGTTTTTTGCGACCGCGGCAATCTCAAAAAGGAAAAGGAGGCGCGCATGAAAAGGATATTTGTTATAATTGCGGTGTTATTTGCGGCGATGTTTGTATCGGCTTCTCTTGAGTGCGCTCTGGAACTTACCTGGGCAAACTCTGAACTGCTGGAGAATAATGCCGGCTATAATGCAGGCGATGCACAGGTTGCTGTTGACGCCAATATTGCGGTCGCGGTATGGAAGCAGCTTGATTCATCAGGCTTCTACCGCATATACAGTAACTATTCAAATGACGGCGGTGCTACATGGCATTCAGACTTGCGGATTGACGATGACGGTGACGCGGATGCTGAAGCTCCACAGGTTGCGGTCTCTGGCAGCAATGTTGTGGTAGTCTGGTCCCAGTCTAAAGGTGGTATTTACAATATCTATTCCGACTATTCCACCGATGGCGGAGCATCATGGCATACCGCTGTTGGGCTTGAATCAGGCAGTCTTAATGCTATGTCACCGCAGGTGGTGATGGACGGCAGTAATGTTGTTGCGGTATGGTACCAGTATGACGGGGGAGTTCCAAATGCGAGGCGTATCTATTCAAATTATTCAACGAATACAGGTGCAAGCTGGGGAGTTTCTGCCCAGCTGATTGAGAACAATGCCGGGTACGAAGGATTTCTCCCTGAGGTTGCAATGGACGGCGCTAATGTTGTTGCTGTATGGCGACAGAGTGATGGAACTGCAAACCGCGTTTACTCCAATTACTCCACAAACTACGGGGTAACCTGGGTTCCTGCCAATACTCAACTGATTGAGAATAATGCCGGGCGTCCTGCCGACTCCACGGCGTTGGCAATTTCGGGAAACAGTGTTGTTGCAGTCTGGAAGCAGGACGATGGAACCGATTGGCGGATATATTCAAATTACTCATCTGACGGAGGGGTAACATGGGTTCCTGCCAATACCCAGCGTATTGAAAATAATTCAGGACAGGCCCAAAATCCGGATGAGGCTATGTCCGTCAAGACTGCCGTGGCGGTCTGGTATCAGAATCATGCCGGTGGTGATATCCGAGTCAATTCAATATACTCCACCCACGGGGGGGCAAACTGGTCTCCCGACAA
>CAZAMK010000106.1:0-4924 GCA_964486345.1 uncultured bacterium | reverse complement strand
TTCAATGCCTGTTCAACCGGCTTTGTACCGTCAAAGCCGCCTACCGTCCAATAATTAATCTGCAATACGTTTTTCATTTTCCGCACTCCTCCTGTCAGATAACCGCAAGGATTTTCTCTTCAAGAACATTCTCCGGCATTGCGCCCACCATTGTCCCCGCGACATTGCCGTCCTTGAAAACAATAATCGTAGGGATTGACATTATGTTGAACTTTGCCGGTATCTCCTGACACTCGTCAACGTTCATCTTTCCGAAAACAATCTTGCCCTGGTGTTTTTTAGCAAGGCTTTCTATCGCCGGCGCAATCATCTTGCAGGGCATGCACCACACAGCCCAGAAATCAACGACAACCACCTTGTATTTCTTAAGAGCTTCGTCAAAATTAGTTTTTTCCAGATGCAGAGGATAATCCGGATTCTCAACCAGTTCCTTATTCTCTTCCATTTTCCTCCCCTCCTTTATACTCTAAATGGTGCCAATAACAAAAGAATGATATCCTATTTTAACCTCTTTCTCAAATTTGCATTAAAGGGAAGGTACGAACTCCCTGATGAACGGAACGGAAAACTAATCATAGAGAAGTCGTTACCACCCTCTTTTCCGTTATTATTACATCCACCTTCCTGTCCCATGCGTCAAAAGGAAGTCTTTCTTCTGAAACCTGAAAATCAAAAGCTATGGAAACCTTAAGAACCATATCCCCGCACTTCTCCAGAAACCTGTCAAAGAATCCCCTGCCCATACCTATCCTGTTCCCGTATATGTCAAAAACAACCCCGGGTATAACAGCAACGTCCATTTCTTCGGCAGGGAATTCTTCCAAAACAAAAGGCTGGGGTATTTTTTTACTGTTGTCTATATCTTTTTCGGAGCGTATCCTTGAAGGTATCAATGTATTCGTATCCCACTTGTTGAAAGGCACGCACACGCGTTTTCCTTTATCCAGAGCATCGCGGATGAGCAAATCCGTCCTTACTTCCCTGTCAAAGTGGCAGTACAACAGAATGCCGGAGGCATTTTTATAAAACTCCTGCTCCATTAACTTCCGCCGGATAACCCCGCTTTTCTCAATCCATTCGGGTTCACCGAGCATTGCCCTTCTTTTTAACATCTCCCTTCTTATTCTGTTCTTCATATTCTCTCTTCAACCTTTCAATGTGATTCATAAAAAACTGTATCTTCTTCTCGTAGCCGGAATCCGAGGGAAAATAGAATCTCTTCTCCGACGGCATGTACGGCTGGGGAACATAATGTCCGGGGAAATCATGGGGATAAAGATATTCCTGCACCTTTTCCGTCCTGCCCGGCCCCTTATGCACCGTTTGTCTCAAGTGTTCGGGAACCTCCCGCGTTTTTTCCTTTTCAACCTCTGCAACGGCGCTTTCAATCCCTTTGTATGCAGAATTGCTTTTCGGCGCGGTGGCAAGATATATAACCGCCTGCGCAAGTATAATCTTCGCCTCGGGCATCCCAACCACCTCTACCGCATGAAAACAGGAACTTGCGACAGACAATGCCTGCGGGTCGGCGTTCCCCACGTCCTCGGAAGCGAATATCAGCATGCGCCTTGCTATAAACCTCGGGTCTTCTCCCGCTGAAACCATCCTGGCAAGCCAGTAAAGCGCCGCATCCGGGTCAGAACCCCTCATGCTCTTAATAAACGCGGATATCGTGTCGTAATGCTGATTTTCATCCCTGTCGTATGCGGCAAATTTATTCTGCACCGCCTCTTTGACTGCGTCAATATCAATCTTCCTTATTCCTTTATCATCTGAAACGGCGGTCAGAACGGCGGTTTCAATGGTATTCAACGCCCGCCTCGCATCTCCCTCGCTTGCCGACGCAAGGTACCCGAGCGCGGATTCCGTCAACTCCACATTCAGTTTGCCTAAACCCTTCTCCTCATCCTTCACGGCATTCATTACAATCCGCTGTATCTCTTCATCGCCAAGAGGATTAAACTGGAATACCATGCTTCTTGAAAGCAGAGGCGTATTTACATAAAAAGACGGATTATGGGTTGTCGCTCCGATGAAAATAATGACGCCTTCCTCAATATCTTTCATGAGAGCGTCCTGCTGGAGCTTGTTGAAATGCGCTATCTCGTCAAGGAAGAGAATAGTCCTTCTCCCGCGGTCCTTCACCCTCTGCTCCGCAAGGGCGATAACCTCCCTGACGTCCGCAACAGTTGCGGTTATGGCATTAAGGTGGCTGAAATAATTTTTCGTACGTTTTGCTATCAGCATGGCGAGCGCTGTTTTCCCGCATCCGGGAGGGCCGTAAAAAATCATGGAGGGAATATTATCGCTTTCAATTATTTTCCGCAGTATTTTCCCTTCGCCGAGGATATGCTCCTGTCCGGTGAAGCCGGAAAAACCGTCAGGCCTCATCCTTGCGGCAAGCGGCTGACTTTTCTGGAAATTCTTATCGGACGTGCTGAAAAGTTCTTTCATTATAAGAAACTGAACACAGACACAAAATTCTGCGTCCCGTGCATAAAGTTACCATATCGCGTGATAAATCGCAGTATTTACAATCCTGCCGCAGGTTCTGACAAGTGAACAGCCGGTCAACAGAAGAAGGCAGAATATTACCACTGCCACTTGTATTTTCTTTTCCAAATCAACACCACTCCTTTTTATTCTAAAATCCTTAGCCCCTCACTTAGGAAGTGAAACGTGAGAAGTGAGACGTGAAACAAAAAGGTTGAGATTGCCACGGGACTTCGTCCCTCGCAACGACAAAAAACGTCGTTTCACATTTCACGCTTTTCAAAGAGTTCAAGGTAAATGGGCGGTACAGGACTCGGCGCCGCTCGCATCCCACTACTGCTCGGGTCGGCCATTCGCTGGGATTGCTGCGCCCGCTCGCAATCCCTGACTTCGCTCTCTTCGAGTCCTGTTTACAAAGTAAGAGACCAAGTGGGCGGTACAGGACTCGAACCTGTGACCCCTACCATGTCAAGGTAGTACTCTAACCAACTGAGCTAACCGCCCGAAGTGTATAAGATTTTATCACTTTTCTGGGAGAGTGTAAAGGTAATGAGATTGCTTCGCTCCGCTCGCAATGACAAGATGAAAAGCGAGAGGGGAAAAGCGTAATAATCAATTATTAGGCCGGATTCAGTTCGCCGGAGAGCAAGGCGGCAAGGAGTAAATAATGAGGCGTATGTAAAAATACGCCGAAGCAATTTACGACGATGCCAACGAAGCTCTCTGGATGAAATCAATCCGGCGTCAGACATTGTCAGGGTTGCTCTCAATAAAAACGCCTGCGGAATACGCCGCCTTCTTCAACTCCTCCCTGTCAAAATCACCGCTCATCCTCAAAAGATACTTCCACACGTTACTGCTCTTCTTCACGGGAGGAAAGGACGGCCCGGAATAGATTATCGCATACTGCTTTTCATTCAGGTATTTCTCAATCGGCTCCTTCCTCTGCTCCAGAACCCCTTTTCTGGCCGCTTTTATCTCCAGTTTCAATATCTCGGAAAAGGGAGGGTAGCCGAGGTTTTTCCGTATGCCAAGTTCTTTTTTGTAGAAAATCCCCGCGTCGTTTTCCCTCAACGCTGAATATACCTCAAGACGCGGGCTCCTCGTCTGTATGATAATCCTGCATTCCTTCTTTTTGATACATCCCCTTATTTCATTCAGCATAACGAAGAATTTTTCCTCGCTCCTGTAGTCAGGAATGTTGAGAAAAGTCTCCCCGCTTACCAGAACAATAAGAGAGAAGTTATACGCGCTGAACATCCTTTTGACTATTGACGTGCCGACGACAATATCAAATTCCTCTTTGACCTCTCCCGTGGCGGCGGTAAACTTCGCCATCTTGAACTCCGGATACTGCTCCTTCAGAGTTCTGTATATTTTCTCAATTCCGTACAGCCTCGCCCCGACCTTCCTGCTCCCGAAAGAAAGGCATTTATTGCCGAACGGCACCGTTGTCTTGCAGAACCGGCACAGCAGGCTTTTACCGTCTTCCGAAAGAACCATGGGGGATTCACAGTCAGCGCAGGGAAATCCACTCCCGCATTTCTCGCACTTCAAAATCTTTGAACTGCCCTTCCTGTTATGGATAACAGCGACCTTCCCTTCCCTCAACACCGATTCCTCAATAAGCGATACCGTCTCCGAGGCAAAAAAAGGCATATCCTTATCAACGGTTCTCCTGCCGGTAAAAACGGTATAAACTTCCGGCATCTCCTTCCCTACGCAATCTTCCAGAACAGCACTCCCTTTTTCTATCTCATAATATTCACCGACCGAAAGGCACCCTTCCGTTATTGTCAGCGGTATCTGTCCGGAACTGCACCTGAATTCCGCAGTCTCAACGGCATTATATTTCGGCGTCTGCTGTTCGCTGTATGAGGAATCACTCCCGCTGTCAACAATCACGGCTTTTATGTCGCGGGAAGGCGAAAAAACAGCTATTCTCGTCCCTATGATAATCAGGTTTCTGCAACTCAACATTCTAAGCCACAAATCAATCTTCTCTTTATCCTTCAGGCCTGCGTGATACAGAACAGTCCTGTCTCCGTATTTCACGCTTTACTCTTCATAATATCTCTTCGCCGCCGCAACCTCCGGAAAGAGGCACAGCACGGAACCCTCCGTGCCGTCTATAATCCTTCCGTATATACCGGATTTTAATTTTTCTTCCGGGGCGAGAATATATTTCTTCCTGAAACCTCCGGATTGAACGGAAACAGTGTTTTTCGCAGATAACAGACACTGATATTCGGGATTGACTTTATATTTTACGGGGAGACTCCCTATCATTGTGAAAATTGCCTTTCCCAAAGAAGAGAAGTATTCCCTTGACAGAAATTCCGCAACTCCGAAAAGCTCTTCCGTAACAACGGGGAATGTGTCGCAGACGGCAAGTATCTCCTTGTATTCTTCCCTTTCTCCCGGCTCTTTT